>JAHYJL010000064.1 GCA_019429045.1 Bacteroidales bacterium | reverse complement strand
TTTCCGGCAGGCAACTACCCCGTGCACCTATTTTCTATGCCGGCTGCCCTTTATGCGGATATCGACCGGGACGGGGTGAAGGATCTGCTTGTATCGCCATTCGATCCCAATCCTTTTCTTTCGGAAAATTTTCACAGTATCTGGTATTACCGGAACCAAGGGACGGATGACAACCCCCAGTTCGTCCTTCAGACCCGTTCGTTCCTGCAGGATGAGATGATCGACGTGGGAGCAGGCGCTTATCCCGTTTTTCACGACTTCGACGGAGATGGCTTGCCTGACCTTTTTATCGGTAATTATGGATATTACGATACTTCCTATTATGATCAGTACCTGACACTTTATACGGAACAAACCGGGATGATTGGGCTTATAAAGAATACCGGCACCGCCCAGTCGCCATCCTTTAATTTTATTGACAGGGATTTTGCGAATGTTTCAGCGCTTGGCCTGAAGGGGATCATGCCCACTTTTGGGGATATTAACGGAGATGGCGCGACAGATATGATCATCGGCTGTGAAGATGGGACGCTGCTGCTTTTCATCAATCAGGCAGCTCCGGGCGAACCGATGGACCTGGTTGTGAGCCAGCACAACTACCAGGGCATTGACGTGGGTTTTTATAGCGCCCCGCAGCTTTTTGACTTCGACCGCGATGGTTTGCCCGACCTGATCATCGGGGAGCGGGGAGGGAATTTGAATTATTACCGGAATACAGGCACATTGCAAAATCCTGTTTTTTCATTGGTTACCGACAGCCTGGGGAAAGTGAATGTCACCGATTATTCAGTATCCTTATATGGTTTTAGTACACCGTATTTCTTCCGGGATACCGGGGACCGGACGCACCTGCTTGTCGGATCGGAACAGGGAGAGATATTGTATTATACCGGTATCGATGAAGCGGGGCACACCGGTGCATTTAAGCGCAGCGATACCCTGGCGGCTCTGATCGGACTTCAGGAGCTGAAGACCAAATTCGGCTACCGGATTGCGGCCGCGCTGGCTGACCTGACAGGGGATGGAGTCCCTGAACTGGTCGTTGGCAATTTCTCCGGTGGGCTGGAGTATTTCGGGAAAAATGATCCACCTTATGTCAGCGGGATGGATGAAAGGCAATCATACCTAAACCTGGTACAGCTTTATCCACAACCTGCCAGGAATATGCTGAATATCAGCATCTCCGAATCATATTCATTACACTCATCGGACGTCCTGGATATTTCCGGAAGAATATTGCCATTGCTCCCAGTAATCAACGGTACAACACTTCAGTATGATGTCTCGGGACTATCATCCGGGATATATATCATCCGGCTTTCCCTTTATGATAAATCCTCCTGCAGCCAGGTCATCATTTATGAAAAAATGTTAAAAATTTATTAAAATCCGGGCTGTTCCATGGTATAATTGTAACTTTGCAGTGCAATCCACTATGTAAACCCAAAATGACAAGATATCTTCTTTATTTTCTGATATTTATTTTTTCTGCCGGATTTATTAATGCCCAGACAATATCGCTGTCAAATCAGACGGCATTGCCCTGTCAGACTGTTGATTTTCCTATAGTTGCCAATGGTTTACCGTCAAATGTCAGCGCGGTCACACTAAAAATTGTGGTTGACTCCGATGTCGTATATTTTACCGGGCACACTCCGGGAACAATGACAGGATATTTTATCAACTTTTATCAAGACACTATTGGAATAAGTTGGTCAAATATTTATGGGCAGAATTTGAATGGTACAATGCTCACTCTACATTTAAAATATCATGGAGGTTCTAGTATTCTTGGATTTCATAGTTCCTGTGAGTTAGCTGCTGGCCTTTACCCCATTTTTGTGAATTACATTGATGGCTCCATCTCCCCCAAACCCCTGGTGCACTATTATGTTGATGGAGCGGTGGGTTCCAGCGGAGATGGGCTTTCCTGGGCGACGGCGCTGAAGAAGATTTCGGAAGCGACAAATAAACCGCTGGAACAGGGGAGCCGGGTTTTTATCAAACCGGGGCTTTATTCCGATACAATGGTTGTCAAAAAAAGCGGAGCGGAAATAGTCCCGCTGACTTTTGGCGTGACGGTTTCCGATACCAACAAGATCACTTTCCCGGAATCTGCCAGCCTTGCTTGTATCGACCTGGTTAATTATCCAGGCAGCTATTATGCTTATGTATACAGGAGCTGGAAGGGCAACAACGGGGTTTATAAGATCACCGGCGTTAACAAAGCGGCCAGGTACGTAATCGTGGATGAGGCATCCTTTGTGCCCGAAGCGGGTGCCACTGCTGATTCTTCCCTCCTCCAGGCATCCATCGGCATGCCGGTCGTTTTTGAGAAATATGCCTCCAACCCTGAAACCCAGCGGATTATCCTGAACCCAAGCGGTCTGGGAGGCCGGGCCGCCCTGCATATCGGGAAGATCATTACAACGGGTGAGTTTAACGTTGACCCTGCCAATTATAATATTGTCGACGGAATTGATGTCACCGGGTCCGTCAGCAGCTATGGCTTGCGGATACAGAACAGCCGCTTCAATGTATACAAAAACAGCCGGGTTTACGAGCTCGACAGCATCGGGGTCCTCATTTCCGGAAATACCGCGAAACCGGCCAATAACAATTTTATCCTCAACAATTCCATCTATAATACGACCGGAAAAGCTATTAAGATAGGTATCCAGGATCAGGGTTCCCCGAATAACCGGGCCAACCTGAACCACGTGAAGCATAATGAGATTTTTTCCAGCGGAACCACCGGTACGAAGATCAATTATGTGAATGCGGTCGAAATATGCCGGTTTACAGGGTATACTGTGCTGGAAGATAATACTTTGCGAAATTTTAAATTGAAAAACATCAACCGGGGCGCCATTGAAATCAGGGATAACGTCAGGAAGGCGCTCGCCTATTCCAATTATATTAGAAATATTGATCGCGTCAATACCGGAACACATGCGGCATTTTACCTGCAGAATCTGGGTAATAACAACAACGTGTTTAATAATGTGATTGTCGACTCCGCTGCATTGAACAACGATGTTTTCGCTTTCTGGGTGAATGTAAACGGCGGGTATACGGGCGGAAAGATCGCGTACAATACGGTTCATTACGTGGATAACGGTTTTAACCTGGTGAGCGGCTCTGCCAATGTCGATTTCGAGATCAGAAACAACATTATGAGCCTGGGCCCGACCACCCCGGTTAATTATGTCATTAGCGGGACCGGGCTTTTCATTGTTTCGCATAATTGCTATACGAGCGAACCGGTCGGACAATACCCTGGCGAACCCGGACGGCTGGTCGGAAATCCCTCTTTTTTACAGCCAGATTTCTTCCTGAGCCCTTATGGATTTTCCCTTTTACAGGGCAGCATATGCATTGGCTCGGGTGACCCTGTCAGTGCGATTACAGCAGACTTCAGGGAAATGGGAAGGGATGCCACCTCTCCTTCCAGGGGAGCATTTGAAGACGCTATTTCAAATATTTACTGGACCGGAAAAGCTAGCACCAACTGGCACAACTACCTGAACTGGAGCCCGGAATTCGTGCCTGTCAATACGATCCAGGCTACCATCCCATTGAGATCAAACCTGCCTGTCATTACTGATTCAAATGCCGCCTGCAAGGGTTTTCAATTGGAACAGGGGGCATCTGTCAGCATTCAGAATAACCGGATCTTGCAGGTGTTTTAACAGTAATGTGGTCGCTGGTTTTTTTTTATGTATTTTTGCAGCCGATAATTGAACACATCTACTTCTAAGGTGTTTTAATCTATAACATAAACTACAACATTACTTTCTCCTGAGACTTTAAATGCGCAAGTACATTATATTTATTGTTATTCTGATCCTGCTGGTTCCCGGGTATTTCTTGTTTGAAGCTTCTCATCCCAAGACGGCAGGACGATTTCCATTCATGGTATTTCTGTTGGCAGTCGATATCTATCTGTGGGTATCTGTCCGGAAAAAGATCAAATCCTGGGGAATGATTGCCCGGATTGTAACCGGTTTTCTTTACTGGTTTCCGCTGGCTTCATTTGTCCTACTGACTGCCATATCGGCTTACCGAAACGTTCATCTGGTCTATCCTCCGCTTGTATCTTACGTGCTTGGCATCGCGGTGGTGGCTTACTTTGCCAAATTGATTACCGTGGCGTTTTTCCTATTGGCCGATATATATCGCATCGTCCGGTTTATTTTTCGGCACGCCCGGGCAAAAAAAACCGGTATTCCTGTGCGCCAACCAGGGCAGAATATGTCGAGGGGCAAATTTATCCGGACGATGGGGCTGGCTACCGGGGGCGTTCTTTTTAGCGGCATGCTCATCGGGATGGTCAAATGGGCCCATGATATCAGGGTTAGAAGGGTTAATTTACGGCTCCCGCGACTGCCATGGGCGTTTGAGGGGCTAAGGATCGTCCAGATATCCGACCTTCACCTGGGAAGCTGGGCGACAACCGGCCCGATTGAAGAGGCGGCAACCATCATCAATGACCTGGATCCGGATATCGTCCTGTTTACGGGAGACCTTGTTAATTATAGCACAGACGAAGCCTACCGTTTTAAAGACATCCTGAAATCCATCAGGGGAAGGCATGGTGTATATGCAGTGCTGGGCAACCATGACTACGGCGATTATGTCAACTGGCCCTCGAACCGTGAAAAAGATGAAAATATGCTGCGGCTAATTGATTATTACGAAAAGATTGGCTGGAAATTATTGCGCAACCAAAATGAAATTCTGGAGTCTGAAGGGGAGAGGCTTGCACTGATCGGAGTGGAGAACTGGAGTTCCAATGCCCGCTTTCCAAAATTGGGCAACATCAGTGAGGCCCTTCAGGGAACCGGGGATATACCGGTAAAAATTCTCATGTCGCATGACCCTTCTCACTGGGAAAAGGAAATTAGTATAGATTATCCGGAAATTGACATTACGCTATCCGGCCATACCCATGGCTTCCAGTTTGGTGTGGAGTTGAAAAGAATCAGATGGAGCCTGGCACAGTACATGTATAAATATTGGGCAGGATTATACCAGAATGAAGGAGCTGCCACTCTACAATACCTATATGTAAACAGGGGACTGGGAATGATAGGCTACCCGGGACGGGTTGGTATCCTGCCGGAAATTACACTCATTACCCTGGAATCCTGATTTTCTTATTCTATTTAAACATTCCCAACCAGGCTGTACAGGGAGAATCGTTTAATGCTTCCATCACTGCAGCTAACACGCAGTATATCGGGACAAACCCGGTTGTATCACTGAGCCTCCATACCAATCCTGGTGAAACGATCCATGCTTCAAATGTTGTTGTTGTTGATAACACCACCCTTACAGCTGACTTCGACATCCCAAGCGAAGCAACCCCCGGTTTATGGAACCTGAATGTAGATGACCTGGTGCTGAGCTGATCCTTTTCAATTCTCTGGGGGTAACCGTTGCTCAAAGTAAAGTAATGTCTGAGAAATTCCCGGTTAACGTCAGTCAATTATCTCCCGGGATCTATTTTGTCAGGATCATTTCGGGGGAGAGTTCCCGGACAGAGAAGTTGATTATAAAATAAACCAATCCTTCACCACGGTTGTTTTGTCCTCGGGTTCATCCTTATGGCGGAATTCATTGGTGGAGCGGTTGTAGATATAGTCTTTTCCCCATTCCAAATGGTTCTGCTGAACCTGGCGGATGGCATCCATGATGTAATCCAGCTCTGCATCAGTCATTGTAGGATGCAGCGATAATCTTACCCAGCCTGGTTTTTTCGACAAGTCGCCGGAACTGATCAGGCTGGTTATTTCATGGGATTTGTCGTAGGTCACATCCAGGAGGTAATGGCCATAAGTGCCGGCACAGGCACATCCGCCCCTGACCTGGATGCCGAACCGGTCGTTGAGCAGTTTGACAGCCAGGTTGAAGTGGACATCCTGGAGGTAGAACGAGATGATACCCAGGCGTTCCCTTTCGTTATTGGCCAGTAATTGAAGTCTCGGAATCCGGTCAAATTCGCTGAATGCCTTTTGAAGGAGCGCAGCTTCCCGCCTTCGGATATTCTCAACGCCCATTTTTACCTTCAACTCTATCGCAAGCGCTGCGCGAATGGCCTGCAAAAAACCGGGCGTGCCGCCATCTTCCCTTGCCTCGATATCATCAATGTATTTGTATTCTCCCCAGGGGTTGGTCCAGTCGACTGTTCCCCCGCCGGGCTGGTCGGGCGGACGGTGGTCACTGTACAGGTGCCTGTTGAAGATCAATACCCCCGAACTGCCGGGCCCGCCCAGGAACTTATGCGGGGAAAAATAAATAGCATCCAGACTTTCGGCAGGATCAGCGGGATGCATGTTGATATCCACATAGGGTGCAGATGCCGCGAAATCGATGAAGCAAAGCCCCCCGTATTCGTGCATCAGGCGCGCCATATCATGATAAGGTGTTTCAATACCAGTAACATTCGAGCAGGCGGTGAATGAACCGATCTTAATTTTTCTGTCCTTATACTTCTCGAGGAGATCCCTGAGGTGATTAAGATTTATCAGTAAATTCTTCGCTGGAGGAATCTGAACGACATCGGCCATGGTCTCAAACCAGGAGGTGTGATTGGAATGATGCTCCATATGCGTGATGAAAATCACCGGCCGTTCCATTCCCTCCATGCAATCGATTTTTGATCCCAGACCGCAGCTCTTCAAACCGAGCATCCGTTGCAGCTTATTGACAACGGCGGTCATGCCAAATCCGGCGGTTATGATCACATCATCGGCCGAAGCGTTAACATGCTCCTTGATCATCCTTTGCGCCAGGTGATAGGCCTTGGTCATCAGGGTACCGGTCTCGCTGGTCTCGGTGTGGGTGTTGCCAACGAACGGGCCGATAGTTTCAATTATCTTATTTTCAATCGGAGTATATAACCTGCCGCTGGCGATCCAGTCGGCATAAACCAGGGGCACTTTTCCGTATGGGCTTTTAAAATGATGATCAATACCGATAATGTTATCCCTGAAAGATTTGAAATGATGCTCCATATTAATCACCGTATGAGATCTGAACAAGGAAAACCTCAATATCGCCGCCTTCCGGGTAGAAAGTGATCCAGTCATTGTCGTCGCTGAACCATTTGTACTGGGCGCTGATCCTGACAAGGTATTCGTTAAGGTCTTCCCCCTGAGGAACCCTGACGACAACGCCGCCATTCCTGAGCTGTCCTTTCCCGAAATTAATGATCAGTTTGTATTCTGCCTGTGATTCCGATGCATTCCGTGCACGGAAGAATATGTAATTGCTGCGCCTGTCTTTCACCGGAACTGGCAAAAAGTCGAACCTGTGCTGGGTGTTGTTGGCAATCAGCAGCGACTCCCTGTTCATCTGTACGATGGAACGGTCGCTGATCAGCTTGAGGATCCGGCGGACCATCTCCTTGGGATATTCGTCATCCGGTTTCAGCAGCGTGGCGGCACGATAGGAGTCGATCGCGTTGTCATAAATTTTTGATGCGTAAAACTTATCAGCATCGGCAATGTTTTTATCGTACTCCGCCTGGATGACCTGTCGTTTTTTCATGATCTGCTCGTTGACAAACTTGAGCTTATCCAGCGGATACACCTCGTTCGTTTTAAGCTCAATAGCCCGGTCATACTGAACTTTGGCCATCTCATAATTTTCCGACTCGAGATATTGGTCGGCCCTGGTAATGGCAATCTGATATGCCTGATCCCGTTCCTGGGCAAGTGTTTCCAATCTGCTGTTTATCAGGTTGATCTGCCTTCCAGGGTATTCTTCATCAGAATTGATTGCCTGCGCTTCACGATAAGCAGCCCGGGCTTCTTCGAATAGATTATTCTTATAATATTCGTCTGCGTTGGCAATGGCTTTATTATACTGGTTATTGATATCGCGCTGCTTCAAAATATCTGCCAGCAACCCGTCGATCTCCTCAATCTTTTGTAGCGGGTATTGCTCGGAAGGCTTGATGCGGTTGGCATTCTGGTACTCATAGCGGGCGTTCTCGTAATCTTTCTCCTGGTAATGCTTTTCAGCAAATGCCAGGGCTTCAGCGTATTGTTTGTCGATTACAGCTATTTCATTTAATATCGCATTGATTTCAGAAATTTTCTGTAACGGGATATCAGTGCCTGGTTTCAGGATCAGGGCCGATTGATAAGCCGCGATGGCGCCATTGTAATCTTTGGTATTGAAGAGATTATTGGCATTTGCCAAAGCTTCCTCATATCTTGTTTCAATCACCGCCTGTTCAGCCTTAGCCTGATCGGATAAAATGTCGTTGATAACCGAAATCTTGTTCAGCGGGTAAGCTTCGCCGGGCTTCATCCCAAGGGCCTCCTGGTAGGTTGTCATAGCAGCATGGTAATCCCCTGCCAGAAATAGCCCGTCAGCACTGGATATCAAATCATTGTATTGCTTTTCAAACGCTTCCTTTTCGGCAATTTCACTTAAGATAGCCGAAATCTCTGCAATTTTCCCTTCCGTTTCTTTGCTGCCGGGCTTGAGATTGAGGGCCGACTGGTAATCTGCCAGGGCGCTCTGGTAATCTTTAATGGAATAAAAAATTTCAGCATTGGCTGTTAATTCCTGGTACTGTCTTTCCAAAGCTTCCTGGGAAGCTATTTCACCAAGAATTTCGTTGAGGGAGGAAATCTTATCCTGCGGATAGCTTTCTCCTGGTTTTAACCTGAGCGCCGACTGGTAACTTGACAGCGCTGCCTGGTAATTATTTTCCCCGAATAACCTGTCACCTTCTGAAATTGCCTCCGCATATTGCTGTTCCAGCGCTTCTTTTGCAGCCAGTTCTTCATATATCTTTTTGATTTCCTGCAATTTAAGATTTGGATAAGATTCTGAAGGGATCACTGCTAAAGCTGCTTCATATGTGGCCATGGCCAGGTCATAACTCCCGCTGTTAAAATGTACATCTGCTATGGCCAGCACCGAATCATATTCCCGGCGAAGCAATTGCTTCTGCTGCTCCTCTGCAATGAGTGTCTCCAGCTCATAGATTTTTCCCTGCGGGTAAATCTCTTTGGAATCTAATTCAGATGCGTTACGGAATTCTGCCAGGGCCTCGTCATATTTCTTGTCCTGTAGAAGTTTTTCCGCACGGGTAACCGACCGGGTGTACCTGTCGCGTATCCCGAGAATCTCATTGATCATGGTGATCTGATCCTGGGGATAGCGCTCCTTGGGGAACATAGCGCTGGCTTTCAGGTATTGTTCCTTGGCTTCCGCATAGTTGTCGGTGAAAAAGAGCTGGTCAGCGCCTTTGATCAGGCTGCTATATATATCCCGCTGGTTCTTCAGGTTGGCAAGGATGGTGTTGATCTCATCGATTTTCACCTTTGGGTACGACTCCATGGGTTTCAGTCCGACCGCCTGGTTAAATTCTTCCTTTGATTCCTCGTACCGCTGTTCTTTGAAAAGGTTATCGGCTTTGGCTATGGTCTGGACATAGGCCTCTTCCTGCATTTTTCGCATATCCAGCCGCTGGCTGATGTTTTCGATGCGCTGCTGTGCATAGGTTTCATCCGGTTTGAAGCGGCGGGCGTTTCTGTACTCAGTCACAGCCTTTTCATAGTCCTGCTCGTTGTAATATTTATCGGCCAGGGCAATGGCTAACTCATAACTTGCCTGGTTTGCCTGGGTGATATCCATCAGGGCGATCTCGATTTTCTGCAGCATGCTCTTCGGGTACTCATCATCCGGCTTAACGGTCAACGCCTGCTGGTATTTCTCCTTTGCAAGGGCGAAATCCCTGTTAATATAAAGCTCATCGCCTTCGTTGATGATGGAATTATATGCTTCAAAATCTTCCTTCATCTTTCTGACCTCCGCCAGCCTTTTTTTGGGAAACGTGGCTTCCGGATTGATCGCACGGGCCTGTTCCAATTGCAGGATGGCATCATCGAACCGGCTGCGTGAGATGGCTGCTTCAGCCGCTTTCAGCGCCCCATCGTAATCGCTGGCCAGTGCGTTTTGCTCGGCTATCTGCGCTTCCAGCTGTGTGATCCGGTCGCTAGGATAGGCCTCAGCTGGCTTAATGGCAGCAGCTTTCTGATATTCAACCAGGGCTTCTTCATATTTCATGGCTGACAGATATTGATCACCGGCAGCCAGGCTGTTCAGGTAATCTTCCTCCTCTTCCCTGATCTTCGCCAGGTGCCTGGAGATCTCATCAACACGACCTGCTCCATAAGTATCGTCGGGTAGTATCTGCAGCGCCTCCTGGTATATCTTCAATGCCCTTTCCTTATCGTTTTGCTGATAAAATTCATCGGCCATCACGATCTTTGCGGTATATTGAATATTTAATTGCATCTGCTCCCTGATCTTATCAAGAGATAATTGCAACCTTTCCTTTGGGTAGGCATCCTCCGGAGCCATCCTGACGGCTAACTGGTACGAGGCTTTGGCATTGATATAGTCGCCTCTGGCAAAATACCCGTCGGCCATTTCTATGGTTTTCCGGTATTCCTCGGGGCTTGCCTGCGTAAAAACCGGTTGTCCGAAAGCGACAACCAGCATAAATAATAAGATATATACGGGGTAACGATTCATTTTCTGTAAAATACGGTACAAAATTACCTACAATAAGGAATTCCCATTACAACCCATTAACTTATTATGAACATAAGGATGTGAAAAGAGAACCCGTCTGATAAAACGCAAACGATTGAAATTTAGTCTGCAATTTCAAATTCAAAATTCAACATTCAACATTCAAAATTTAAAGGATCTTACCGTCTTTCATTTCGATAATGCGGTCGGCCATGCCGGCCAGTTCTTTGTTGTGTGTAACAATGACGAAGGTTTGTCCGATCTGGTCCCTGAGGGTGAAAAACAGGCGGTGCAATTCTCTTGATGAAGCCGAGTCGAGGTTTCCGGAGGGTTCATCGGCCAGGACGATTTTGGGGGAATTAATGAGTGCACGGGCTACAGCAACCCGTTGCTGCTCGCCGCCGGATAAAGCCGATGGCTTATGGTGCGACCGGTCAGAAAGATTCAGCAGGCTGAGCAATTCCAATGCTTTCTTTTCAGATTCTCTTCTTGGCTTGCCGGCGATGAAAGCCGGAATGCAAATATTTTCCAGTGCCGTGAATTCGGGGAGCAGATGATGGAATTGGAAGACAAAGCCGATGGTTCTGTTCCGGAAAGCGGCCAGGGCATTTTCATCCATATCCGTTACTGGTTTATTGTCATAATAGACAGTGCCGGCATCGGCTTTGTCGAGCGTGCCGAGAATATGAAGCAAGGTAGACTTTCCGGCGCCCGAGGAGCCGACAATGGATACGATCTCTTTGTCAACAACCTGGATATCAATTCCTTTGAGCACTTTCAGCTGTCCGAAGGATTTATGGATTCCTTTCGCAATGAGCATAATGTTATGATAAATGAGTCCACAAAGATAAGATGAAATCATTTGTACGGCAGGGATGGAGTCCCTGTATAAAAAATCACACCGAATCGTTAAATTGGTTAAATTTGCCGTACATGTCAATAACTGTATAGCCATGAACCTTCATGAATACCAGGGGAAATCGATCCTGAAGAAATACAAGGTAGCCGTTCCGATGGGCATTGTGGCCTATACGCCACTGGAAGCCGTGCGGGCGGCGGAGCAGATCCATGATGAAACGGGTTCCGACCGGTGGGCGGTAAAAGCCCAGATCCATGCGGGCGGCCGGGGAAAAGGCGGCGGTGTGAAAGTCGCCAAATCGCTCGAAGAGGTGGAACAGTTGGCCGGGCAAATCATTGGTATGCAGTTGGTTACGCCGCAGACGGGACCCGAAGGCAAAGCGGTGCGCAAGGTTCTGATAGAACAGAATATTTTCTACCCGGGGCCCTCAGAAACAAAGGAATTCTACATGAGCATGCTCCTGAACCGTGCCATTGGCCGGAACATGATCATGTACTCGCCCAGGGGAGGGATGGCCATTGAGGCGGTGGCCGAGGAGACCCCCGAACTGATCTTCACCGAAGAAATCGACCCGCGCATCGGGCTGATGCCCTTCCAGGCCAGGCGGATCGCCTACAACCTTGAACTGCATGACGAAGCTTTCAAGAATATGGTGAAGTTTGTCCATGCCCTCTATGAAGCTTATATCAACTCCGACGCGAAACTCTTCGAAATAAACCCCGTGATGAAGACATCCGATGACAAGATCTTTGCCGCGGATGCCAAAGTGGTGATCGATGACAATGCGTTGTACCGCCATCCTGAGATCCAGGAAATGCGTGATTACAACGAAGAAGACCCGATCGAGGTGGAAGCCAGCAAGTTTCGGCTCAGCTACGTGAAGCTCGACGGCAACGTGGGCTGCATGGTAAACGGCGCCGGCCTGGCCATGGCCACGATGGACATCATCAAGCTCTCAGGGGCTTCCCCGGCGAATTTCTTAGATGTGGGCGGTACAGCGGATTCAAAGCGCGTCGAGGAAGCTTTCCGGATCATCCTGAAAGACCCGAATGTCAGGGCGATCCTGGTCAATATCTTCGGCGGGATAGTCCGCTGCGATCTCGTGGCGCAGGGAATTGTGGACGCGTATAAGAATATCGGCGAAATACGTGTGCCGATCGTAGTCAGGCTGCAGGGGACCAATGCCGAGGAAGGGGCCAGGATCATTGATGAATCGGGACTTAAGGTCCAGTCTGCTATGCAACTCGAAGACGCTGCGGCAATGGTGGCGAATGTATTGAAATAGTGAGGGATGTTGAGGATATTACATATAATTATTCTGATTGTTTTGATTAATCCTTCATGCATGTCTCAAACACAGAAAACCATGAATTATGAAGAGCAGCGATCGGCCATGGTCCGGAACCAGATCAGGTCGCGCGATATCAGGGATGAACAGGTGCTGAACGCCATGCTGAAGGTGGAGCGGCATCGATTCGTACCATCATCATACCGGTCCGAAGCTTACGAGGATTACCCGCTTGGGATCGGGGAGGGGCAGACCATTTCACAGCCATATATTGTCGCATTCATGACCGAGGCACTCAAGCTGAAACCCGAAGATAAAGTGCTGGAGGTCGGCACAGGCTCTGGTTACCAGGCCGCCGTACTTGCCGAGATTTGCGATTTCGTTTTCACGATAGAGATCTTTCCGTCACTGGCTTCCTCGGCTTCCAAAGTATTAACGGAGCTCGGCTACACCAATATTTTCATTAAAACGGGCGACGGCTACCTGGGTTGGGAAGATCATGCGCCTTTCGACGCGATCATGGTCACCTGTTCTCCCACCCACATCCCCAAGCCACTGGAGGAACAGCTGGCCGAAGGCGGCCGGATGATCATCCCCGTCGGCGCAGTTTACACCCAGGAGCTGTATCTTTTCGAAAAGAAAAAAGGAAAACTGACCCAGAAAAGCATCCTCCCCGTCCGCTTCGTCCCCATGATCGACGAAAAAGGCAAAAAATATTAACAGCACCCTACGCCCTACGCCCTTAAAACGGCATACCCTCTTCATCCTCCATCTCATTCATTTTGGAGGGAATCGTACGCGCTGTTTCGGGGATTTGTCCTTCCAGCAGGGAAGTTTCTGTATCAATAGCATCATAATCGGCAAAGCGGGCATAGCGTCCGATGAACTTCAGGCTCACCTCTCCCAGCGGGCCGTTCCTGTGCTTGGCCACGCTGATCTGGGCCAGGCCGGTGGTCGGCGTTCCGTCGTCCAATTGGTCGATCTTGTAATACTCCGGCCTGAAAATAAAGAGGACCAGGTCGGCGTCCTGTTCGATCGCGCCCGATTCGCGCAAGTCGGACAGGATAGGCTTTTTAGAGCCGCCGCGGGTTTCCACCGCGCGGCTGAGCTGTGACAGCGCCAAAACCGGTATGTCGAGCTCTTTGGACAGGCTCTTGAGCGACCGGGAAATATGACTGATCTCCTGTTCGCGGTTGCCCTGCCTGTCGTAAGTGCCGGTCATCAGCTGCAGGTAGTCCACAAAGACCATCTCGATGTTGTGCTGCGATTTCAGCCGACGGCACTTCGCCCTGAGCTCGAAAATGGAAAGGGCAGGGGTATCGTCGATGAAGATCGGGGCATCGATCAGCCTGCTGATCTTGGAGTTCAGTTGTTCCCATTCGTAATCGGCCAGTTCGCCTTTTCTCAGTTTTTCAGCAGGAAGCATTGATTCGGCGGAGATCAGACGGGTGACAAGCTGCACAGATGACATTTCGAGGGAGAAAATCGCCACCGGTTTGTTGTAATCGACCGCCATATTGCGGGCCATGGTCAGGGCCAGCGCCGTTTTACCCATACCCGGGCGGGAAGCCAGGATGATCAGGTCTGACTTCTGCCAGCCTGAAGTAAGCCTGTCGAGCTCCGAAAAACCGGAGGGGACACCACGGAGCTGCGCCTGTTGGTTTTTGGCCGCTTCGATATACTGCAGGGCTTCCCTTACCAATGTATTCATATCCATGGTGTTGCGCCGCAAATTGCTGTCACTGACCGTGAACAGCCCCTGCTCTGCCTTGTCCAGCATATCGAATACGTCCATCGTATCCTCAAAGGCATCCCTGATGATCTCCGATGAGATCCGGATCAGTTCACGCTGAATGTATTTCTGAATGATGATGTGGGCGTGGTATTCCACGTTGGCGGAAGAGGCAACCCTGTTGGTAAGCTGGGTAATGTAATAAGCGCCGCCGGCGAGCTCAATGTTCCCATCCTTCTTTAGTTCGCTGGTAACGGTCAGGATGTCAACCGGCTCGGAACGGCTGAATAAATTGATGATCGCGGTAAAGATCACCTTGTGCTGATCTTTGTAAAAGACATCGGGCTTGAGTATGTCGATGACTGTAGTCAGCGCATCTTTTTCAAGCATGATGGCCCCTAAAACGGCTTCTTCCAGGTCTACGGCCTGGGGCTGTACTTTTCCATGCTCAAATGATTGTTCAATGGCAGGGCTCTTCTTTTCGTAAGTTCTTTTGCCAGAGCCTTTTGACTTCTCCGACGGGTTGTATCTGCTATTAGATTCCATGCAGCCAAATGTACGATATAATGACCCGGTTAACCTTTCACCATAACTTAATTTATCAGCAATTTAGTGTTGATTAATTGTTCAAAAATAATTATCGGGTTAATAGCCAATCGCTTCTCCGTCGAGTGTCAGGTAAGCTTTCATCAGGTTTGCCGTTAGGCAGGAATGAACGGGAAGAACCCCTACTACATCCCCCAGCCGGATTTCATCGATGAACTCGCGGTTTGCGCGGACAATGCCATGCTCTTGCGAAAGGCTTGAAAGGTAAGCCCCGGGAACCGGCTTCGACCATTCCTTGTCGCCGATTTTTACAACATAGCCGTAAATCCTTTCGCCACTGCTTTTATAAAGAAAATCCTTGGAGAAGTGGATCGCTCCTCCATGGATGACAATTTCATTACGGTGCGGGTATTTACCAACCACGGGACAGGCCAGCGCCACGGAAACCTGTTCGAGCGTGCAGGCCCCCAGTGAATATTGCATCAGGTCGTAGAAAACGAAGTTTCCCGGCCTGATCTCATCCACTCCGGAGAAATCTTCCACAAGGCTGCAGGATGGCGTATCGCCGATGGAAATCAACAATTCAGGGAAGTATT
>JAHYJL010000063.1 GCA_019429045.1 Bacteroidales bacterium | reverse complement strand
TTACAATAATGTTGATAAATTTTTAACATATTGTTATTCAGCATGTTATAACTACGACTTATGAACAATTTTGATTGTGAAAACAATTCTCTATTTTTGCCTAATAACCTTTTTAGACTGGACTCATTAATTTTTTTCTTCAAAATATCATAAAAAGGTTTACTTTTATAGTTTGAAAAATGAAATTCAACCAATGTTTGTTTAATTAAATTCTAAGACTTATGAAAAAATTATTACTCTTCCTGCTGGCGCTGACCATTGGTTTTGCCGGCTATGCTCAGAAAACCTATACACTTCGTCCCGGGGTTAAGGCGACGAAAGTTGAAACGATGCAACCCCAGAAAGAAGGCATGGACTTCGAAAACAGGAGTCTGTCCGAGGTGCCGGTTAAGGCCCCGCAAAACGTGGTCAAATCGGGCGATTCCCACATTGTTTCCATCGTCAATATCGGCGGAGCTGCCAATATTTACACTTATGGATACTATAACGGAACGGCTACTTATGTATGGTATAACAAAGATTTAAATGCCGTTTCGAATCTGCACCGCATGGGTGGACCGGTTGGCCCTCCGGGACAATACTCCGGTGACCTCGCCTATGATCTTTCATTGGATGGCGGTATGACCTGGACCAACCAGATCAAGGTTTACGAGTCGAATATCTCAGGGGGACAATATAACACCGATGCTGCCCGCTATCCGCAAGGCGCCTTATATAACCCGGAAGGGAATACCGATCCGGCCAATGCATACATGGCATTTTTCGCGGCTAACCTGGACGGAACCAATGGCGGTTCCTGGGGTGGTTACAGCTATGGCGTCGGGAACCTGGCAGACCCCGACTATGTGACCAAACATTTGTCATCCTCTGACCTGGGAAACGGTTTTTACCAGGGCATCCCTACCGCTTTCACCGTTACCCGTGGTACCGGAACAGCTATTATGGCTGATGCTTCCCTGTTGGATTCATATACGGAGTATCTCGGAAACCTGATCTTCTACAGGGGCGAATTCGATGAAAACGCCGGCGATTATATCTATGAGAAGTTCCTGCATCCGGCACCTGCCGAATATGCCAGGTATCTGAAAATAGGTTTTGATCCTTTGGGGCAAACCGGATATGTTTTCTGGAACAATGCAAACGGATCGTTCCCGATGGTGGAAGGCTGGGATTACCCACTGCTGGTTAAGACCACTGATGGCGGCCAGACCTGGTCGGATGTGATTGCTGTCGAGCTCAGCGGCCCCGATGGTATTGCCGGTATCAAAAACTGGCTTTCCGATGAAATGATCGCTGAAATCTGGGAAGCTCCATTGCCCACACGCGATGAGATCATGTATACCAGTTTGTGGTGGAATTCGAATATTGCTGTGGATGCCTGGGGCAACCCCCATCTGGGTACCTCTGTCCACGTCTGTGGCCCTGGATTGGATCCTGGCTACATTATTATCCTCGAAGGATCCTTTGGTATGTTTAATATCTATTCCATAGATGATGACAATACTGACTGGCAGGCTATTCCTCTGGGAGCTACGAAAACATATGATGGTGTTTTTGGTGATCTGACTGAAATGAACCGCATGGATGTGACCAGCAGCTGGGACGGGACCAAGATATTCTTTACCTGGCTGGATACCCACGTACCCGGTGTTACCACTAATGTGTCTCCCGATATTTTCGCCCGTGGATTTGACGTGGTGGAAAACGCGATAACCTATGATGTTGCAGTGAATGCTTTTGACGGCGCTACCAATGTTACCTATCTGTCTGAAGGTATGTGGCAGGCCTATTTTAAATCTGCAGCCTATTATTCAAAAGATGAAGGCGAAGCGGGGAACATGACCTATACCATTCCGATGGTTTATGCTGATTTTGATCCGGCAGACCCGGGCTCACCGGTTCAGTTCAAGTATATCCAGGACTTCTACTTTGCCGACGGCGATTTTGTCCTTCCGACCGGAAACCCGGCGATCACCGGCGTTGGTATCACTGAACCAGCTCATCAGGGCATCATTTCAGTGTCACAGAACTATCCGAATCCTTTTAACAAGAACACTACCGTTCTGGTTAACCTGGAAAAGAAATCCAACCTGAGCCTGGTGGTAAGTAACATTCTTGGCCAGCAGGTTTTGGAAATCAAGCGCGGTGAAGTTCCGTCAGGTACCCATCAGTTCATCATTGATGGCAGCAACCTGGGCAGCGGAATTTATTTCTATACCGTGTTTGCAGGTAAAGAGTCAGTGACCCGCAAGATGGTCATTGAGTAACCTCCTTTTTAATTAAGTTTTGATTGAGGCTGTCTGAAAAGTCAGATAGCCTCTTTTTTTTGTAGTCCGACGACTGAAGCCGTCGGTTCCAGCTTATGTAACATATTTGGAACCAACGGCTTTAGTCGTTGGAGCACGGTCCAAATCCAAGCAGTAATTCAATTGCATACACTTTTTAGACACCCACTTTTTTTCAGTATTTCTTGTCAGGGCCGGTTCGAGGGGATTTGAACATTTGTTACTTCTCTTTTGTTTATTCATCAAACTTCAGGTATGTATAAATTTGACGGTGAATGGGCACTGATCACCGGAGCTTCTTCCGGGATCGGTTACGAGATGGCAAAAATTCTGGCGGCCCAGGGTATCAATCTTGTGCTTGTCAGCCGGAATGAGGAGCGCTTGTGCGAGGTTGCAAGGGAATTAAATAAAATTTCAGATGTTATCATTATGCCCGTTGACCTGTCGGTGACTGGCTCTGCTACAGTATTATTCAACGAATGTGAAAGGCTGGGATTATCGGTGAATATCCTGATCAACAACGCCGGTTTTGGCATTTTTGGGGAAAGCCTGGAACAGGATACACGTGATGTTGAATCAATGCTGACCCTGAATATGACAACGCTGACCACGTTAAGTAATCTCTTTGGCAGGAAAATGAAGGAACAAGGGAAAGGCCATATCCTGAATGTGGCATCAACTGCAGCATATCTGCCAATACCTTATTTATCTGCATATGCTTCCAGCAAATCCTATGTGCGGAATTTTTCCCAGGCATTATATGAAGAAATGAGGATGCATAACGTGAAGGTAACCTGTTTGCTTCCGGGACCAACACATACTAATTTTTTTGATGTAGCTTTCAAAGAGAAAAAGGATGATTTCCTGAAATGGCAGTATGTCATGCCCGCTCACACAGTGGCACAACAAGGGCTGAAGGGTCTTTTCAAAGGCAGGAGAGAGGTCATCCCCGGGACTGTGAACAAGCTCGTCTCCTTTTTCGCCGGGATGATCCCGGTTTCAGCAGTTTCATCGCTGATCAGACGTAATTTCAGGTTGCACATCGCATCATAACATCTGACCTGGAACCGGTTTGTAAAATCCGTACCTTTGCCCTTCTGAAAATTCTTTAATTGATTCAACGTTATGCTTAGAGGATATTCTTTTATTTTCCTGTTTTACATTCTTACAAGTTTCGGTGCATTTTCTCAGCTTGTTTCGGAAGCGATCACAGCTGAAGATGTTAAAACGCATGTTTCTTACCTGGCCTCTGATGAGCTGGCAGGGCGTTACCCAGGCACCCCCGGAGGCTTTGCCGCTGCGGTTTATATCCGGGATCATTTCAGGTCAGCCGGACTGACGCTGCTGGGTGAAGATGGATTCCAAATTTTTGATGCTGTGGTTAGTGTGAAAGAAGGCAGGAATGAATTCAGTGCGGGTGATTTTACAGGTACGGCTAGTGTCGATTTTACACCTTTTCCCTTTACTGCCAATACCACGCTTACGGCAGGGGTTGTATTCGCCGGGTACGGGTTTGACTTCAGTCATGACAGCCTGGTGTGGAATGATTATGAGGACATTGATGTCACCGGTAGCTGGGTGATGTTACTCAGGGGCGATCCTGAAATGGACAAGCAGGATAGTTATTTTACTTCCTTTGGAGAGGACCGGGACAAGGTAATAGCGGCCCGTGACAAGGGAGCGGCAGGTGTGCTGTTTGTTTCTGGCAGCAAGTTCGACGAACAGGACAAACTGGTTTCGGTCTATTTTGATAAATCGCGGTCGGATGCCGGCATACCTGTTATTCACGTGAAGAGATCGCTGGCTGATCAGATACTGGCATCTGATAACATCACCGTCGCCGGGATGGAGTCCCTGCTCATTTCAACCTATCGCCCTGCTTCCCGGAGGTTAAACGCCCGGGTAACCGCTACTACTGAGATCATCCATGAGGTGGTACCGGGCCGGAATGTTGTTGGGATGATAGAAGGGAGCGATCCTGTGCAGGGTGAAAGTTACATCATTGTTGGCGCGCATTACGACCACCTGGGAATGGGTGGCCAGGGCAGCGGGTCCAGGTTCATGGATTCCACAGCCATTCATTACGGCGCTGACGACAACGCCTCAGGCGTGGCAGGAGTGCTGGAGCTGGCTGCAAAGTTGGCATCCGACCGGTCATCCCTGAAACGGAATATCGTCTTTATCGCATTTGATGCAGAGGAACTGGGATTGCTCGGATCGAAACATTTCGTAAAAAACCCGGTGGTTGACATCAATGCAGCGATGGCCATGATCAACCTGGATATGATCGGCCGGCTGAAGGAGGATGATCCGGCCATCATGATCGGCGGAACGGGCACTTCAAAGGAATCGCAGGAAATTTTGGAATCTTTGGATTCCAGGGGCATCAGCATGAATTTTTCACCGGAAGGCTATGGGCCTTCTGACCATGCGTCTTTTTATGCCGAAGATATACCTGTTTTTTTCTTCTCTACCGGAGCCCACGAAGATTATCATACGCCCAATGACCGGTGGGAGCTGATCAATTATGAGGGTGCTGCAGCCATCATAGGCATAGTGGAGGATCTCATCCTGGAGCTGGCCAACCGGGAAGAATACCTTACATTTCGCCAGGCCGGACCGAAACAGCAGGGTAGCCGCGGGGGATACCGCCTGAAAGCCACCCTCGGTATTATGCCTGATTTCACATCCTCATCTAAAGGCGGACTCGGCGTAGGCGGTGTCAGGGCTGACGGACCGGCACAAAAGGGAGGAATGCTCAAAGGGGATGTGATCACGGCCATTGACGGACGACCGGTCAACGATATATATGACTATATGAACCGTTTGCAGAAAATGAATCCCGGGCAGGTTATCTCGGTGGATGTCATGAGAGAGGGTGAAAAATTAGTGCTCGTCATCCGGTTGTAGCATGTCAGAAATATATTCCCGGGCCTTCTTATTCAAGTTCGTCAAGTTCGGCATTGTCGGATTTTCGGGCTTGTTTGTGGATTTTGGCATTACTTACATTTGTAAGGAATGGCTGAAGATCCAGAAATATGTCGCCAACTCCATCGGGTTTACGGCTGCTGCTACCAGCAATTATGTCCTGAACAGGGTTTGGACCTTTAAAAGTCAGGACCCCAATATTGCACTGGAATATACTGAGTTTCTGCTGATCAGCCTGGTCGGCCTGGGCCTCAATAACCTGATCTTGTGGATCATTCACTCGCGGCTTGGTATTAATTTCTACCTTTCCAAGTTATTCGCCATTGGGGTGGTTACCATCTGGAATTTCCTGGCGAATTATTTCATTACGTTTGCGGGGTAGTAGATTGATATACGGAAGCTTAACCGACGGGTAAACCCGTCGGTTTGTAGGGGTTATGTAAGAATGGCGTTGTTTGATCTATTCTGCGAAGACCTCGAAGTCAATTTCGACGGAGACCTCTTTATGCAGCTTGATTTTGGCTTTGTAAGTGCCCAGTTCCTTGATCGATTCGCCGTCGACTTCGATGTGTTTGCGGTCGAGGTCGAAATTGAACTGGTCTTTCAGCGCCTGGGCGATTTGAATAGCATTGACCGAGCCGAAGATTTTGCCTGAGGTGCCTGCTTTGGCGCCGATTTTCAGGTTGATCTTTTCGATAGCCTTGGCGATGGTCAGGGCTTCATTTTTAATCTTTTCCTCTTTAAAGGATTTTTGCTTTTTATTTTCGGCTATGACCTTTTTATTGGTTTCTGTTGCCAGAATAGCCAATCCCTTGGGAATGAGATAATTCATTCCGTAACCGTTTTTCACGGTCACGATGTCGTCTTTAAAGCCCATGTTGGGTATGTCTTGTTTTAAGATAACTTCCATTTCTGTTCCTCCTCAAGCTTATTTTAACATATCGGCCACGTAGGGCATCAGGGCAAGGTGGCGGGCTCTTTTAATGGCCTGGGCCACTTTTTTCTGGTATTTTGTCGAAGTGCCGGTAATTCTCCGGGGCAGGATCTTGCCCTGCTCGTTTACGAATTTCAGAAGAAAATCGGCATCTTTGTAGTCTATGTACTTGATCCCCGCTTTTTTGAAGCGGCAGTACTTTTTCCTCTTGGTGTCAACATTGATCGGGGTAAGATATTTAATATCTCCGGTTTGCTGTGCCATGGTTCTAAACATTTATAAGTTTATACATTAAGCTTCCTGGGGTTGTTCTTCCTGCGCTTTTTTGCGCTTCTTTTCGTTGTATGCAACCGCATGTTTATCAAGCTTAACGGTCAGAAAGCGGATGATGCGTTCGTCGCGTTTGAATGCCAGTTCAATGTCGCGGATAATGTCTCCGTCGGTTTTGAACTCGATGAGGTAGTAGAAGCCTGTGGATTTTTTCTGGATCGGATAAGCCAGTTTTTTCAATCCCCAGTCATGCTCCAAAACGATTTCGGCTCCTTTGTCTTTCAGTAATTTCTGATACTTTGCGACCGTTTCCTTCATCTGTTCATCAGATAAAACGGGAGTCATAATGAAAACGGTTTCGTACTGATTTGCCATTGTTAATCGTAAGTTATTGATTGAATTTGTTTTTAAAAATGGAGTGCAAAGGTATGGAAATTTTTCATTTCCACAAATCCTGATGATAAATTTCACCCACGATAAATTCCGAAGCATGGCCGTCACCGAAAATCGGGGGGAAGTCTGCCGGGGGATTCTTGATAAATTCTTTATATGTGTTGATGATCAATGATTTGTCTGCATCGACAATTCTGGTGGTTCCCAGTTCGGTCAGCTCTTTCCATTCCGATTCGGATCTCAGTACCAGGCAGGGTTTTTTGAAGAAGTAGGATTCTTTTTGCACGCCGCCTGAATCGGTGATGATCATGGTGCACCGGCTTTCCAGTACCAGCATGTCGAAGTAGGAGACAGGTTCTGTCAGCCTCAAAAATGGGTTCGAATGAATACGGTTAAGTAAATCCTGGTTTAGGTCTGCCGGTAGCATTTTTTGTGTCCTGGGATGGAGTGGGATAATAACATCAATACTGTGCTGTCGTGCAATTTCATCCAGCGTGTTGAAGATGGCATTCAACCGGTCTGTGCGATCGGTGTTGCTGTCACGGTGGATGGTGCAAAGAATGAATTTTTTATTTTCAAGGCTGAGGTTGGAAAGAATTTTTGAAGACCTGCCTGCTTTTTCAGCATAATACAATGCATTATCGTACATCACATCCCCACAGTGATAAATCCCGGGGTTATCGGATGTATATGGTGGTTTGGCAGCGGGATCAAATCCTTCTCTGACGAGGTTCTGGAAACCGGTGCGGGTGGGTGAAAAAAGCAATGTGGAAACATGGTCGCATAAGATCCTGTTGATCTCCTCGGGCATCGATTTATTGAAGGAGCGCAGACCGGCTTCGATATGGACGACCGGTATGAGCAATTTAGCGGCTGCCACGGCGCCTGCCAGTGTGGTATTCGTATCGCCATAAACAATGACGGCATCAGGTTTTTCAGTGAGGAGAACCTGTTCGGTCCTTTTCATGATTTCCCCGGTCTGATGACCATGAGCGCCGGAGCCGACCTCAAGATTATGTGACGGGTGTGGAATTTCGAGTTCTTCGAAAAAGACCCGCGACATATTATCGTCGTAATGCTGTCCGCTGTGAACGATAATCTCTTCAATCCTCCCGCTGAAATGCTTCCTGATCGCCCGGCTGATGGCAGCGGCTTTTATGAACTGCGGCCTGGCGCCGGCAATGGTCACGATCTTCATTAGTAACGTATAATTTTCTGTGTTTGCACCGGCAAATTATCAAAAATAACATTCAGAAAATATATACCGGGGGATAGATGGCGGAGATCGAGTTGAGTGGAACCACTATTCATCCGGCTTACTTCACGTCTGAGCAACTCCCGTCCGGATAAATCGGTGATAATGACCCTGGTTGTTTTCTGAACCTCTTCACTAAACCTGATTGTAACCATACCGCATGATGGATTTGGATAAACCACCAGAACATTTGATGATTCGATATCGGGGATACTTACCGTTTCCGTTTCGTAATAAGCGGTCCATCCGGGAGCTATGACGGCATGGTTAGTGGTGAACGTGACGAGCATTTTCCCGCCGGTAGCAGTGACCGGTTCAGGCAGGTCAGGATAATAACCTGAATATTCAGCAAGAAGCGCCTGGGATGAAAGATCGAATATCTTCACCACGTCATTCAATTCCTCTGTTTCAAATTCGGTGAAATGGATGGTGACAGCGCCCGCATTCTCAGGTATGATCCTCCACATGCATAACGAATTATTGTGATAATTATAGGGACCGCTTCCGTCGCTGATCGTATCGGATGTTGCATTTAAAATAACAGATCCGCTGCAGTATACCGGAAGCACAGAGGAATAGGAGGCCAGGAATCCTTCACCGGCCTGGACCGAATCGGATACAAAATGAAGGAATAAACGGTTACTTTCAGTGGAGATATCGGGAGGCAATCCGCTTCCTGTAAAAGCGCCGAGCAGCGGGGCGGTAAGGGTATCGCCTTCGAAGATTTTCAGTGTATCTCCGGTTTCCAGGCTGAAATTCAGAAATTTAAGCGAAATGCCTTCCACAGAGTCGGCCGGTGCAATGAGCCAGCTGCAATCGCTCAGGTCCAGGTAAGGGTAAACAGGCCCGCTGCCATCATCAATGGTGCCGTAAAGGGTTGAATAGGAGGCGCTTCCGCTGCAGTACAGCGGGTAATTGTACTGGTTGGTATCGGGGACGGCGTTAATGATCAGTTCCTGGGCCAGGTTGAAGTTGGACCCGCCCGGTGTGAGGTTACCGGTATAAAAATATCCGTCGTAAGAGCCGCCCCATCCCCAGTTGAAATGATAGTAGCCGGTTCCCTGGTAACCATCGCAGACGAATGCGTGGCCGTAGATATGCGGTTCCGACCATCCGGCATAATACATCGGGATTCGCTGGTCGAGGTGCGAGACCAGCAGGCTGTCCCAGTCCATCGTAGTGGAGTCGCGAAAAACATATTGTGTTTCAGGTGAATACTTGAAATAGGTTCTCAGTGAATAGGCAGCTTTATGATTGTACATGCCTGACCCGTCAGGGCCATAAACCATATCTACAGATACGCCCAGGTGGTATAATACTTCGGCCACGTATGTATTACTATGGCTGAGCGAGGTTTCCATCAGGTCCCAATGGTAGGTGGAATTGCCAAAATCAGCGCTGAGCGTCCCATATGGCGGGCATTCATAGGTATATGAGCCTGTCCCCGTATCCGGCCACCGGAAGTAATTCATCACCTGTCCCATAGCCGTTGCAACACAGCCGGCATAGCACCGGCCACCGGGCCCGGCCGGATCTGCCGGGCAAAGCTCATTGTAATAGATTCCCTGGTTCCAGGTTGATGTGAGCAGGGGAGGCACCTCTCTTCCGGAGAACGGCCGAAGGTTAACGCGGGAGGTGTTCCTATAGTAGTCCCACTGAGATTTAACTTCAGGCTCTGGTGAAATATTGATCAATTCGACTGACTCCAGCTGCCTGCGGTACTGCTCAATCCAGGCCTGAAAATTTTCCGGTTGATTATCATTTTCATAACTACCATTGAATGAATAGCATAACACAGGTGTTACAGCGTCGTCGGCTGCTATGGCAATAAAGCCGGCGGGAGAGATATTGAAAATGTAATAAAGCGGTTTTTCTTTACCGGAAACAGTAAAGGAGGCTTGAATGCTTAAATCGCTATAATTTAACGATTTGTGGAACTGTACCCTTTCATAGTAGAATTTCAACGCCACTTCACTCGCTTGTTCGGGGGTAACATGACTTGAGCGGGCACCAGAACCGGCTAGCATGATCAGTATCAAAAGGAATACAGAATAAGACTTCATGATGAAAAATTAGAATTCATCAATAAAAGTAGGAAGAAAGTCTGGAACACCATGAATAAATCAATGGCGTTGGTTTATTTTACGATGATTTTTTTGGTGGCAACACCCTTTTCACCTGAAACCTGGAGTATATAGATACCTGGCGCTATCCCGGTGAGGTCTGCCCGGCGGATTTCCCCGTTTCTATAATTGCTCTCTTGTTTCCGTAAAATGGTTTGGCCCTGAACATTCATAACTTTCACTTCAGTGTTGCTGCCCACACTATGTGCCGAATAGTTCAGCAGACCGCTGACCGGGTTGGGATAGATCAGCATTCCCGGTTCAGAGTTTCCTGGTTCGCCGATTGCGGTTGTATTGGAGATCATGATATTGTCCACAAACGCGTTATCACCTTCGGCAAAGAACTTATCGACCAGGTAACAGGCGGCCTGGAATTTCAGGGAGAAAAATGAATTGCCGTATTCCGAGAGGTCAAATATCATGTTCTGGAACGGATCCTGATTCGTGACGGGATTAAAGTTCTCATTCCCGTAAACATCTGCTACTTGTTCGTCATTGACCAGTACCCTGAACCAGGAATATTTCGTCCCGATGGAAAAAGTTTGCCTGAGATCGAAGGTTAATCCGACACCTTCTATGCCGGTAGCATCCACGCTGCAATTCTCTGCCCAGGAGTGGAAATTGGTATTGGTTTCCCATGCCTGGGTGGGTGTAGTGTTGCTAGGTCCACCAGACCATCCGCCAGTATAATGGTTTCCATGGAAATGGAGGCCATAACCGGAGCCCGGCGCAGCGGCCCGGCTATCAACAGCGGCTTTTCCCCTGGTGTTTGCGCCCAGCACAAGGTTTCCGCTGTTTCCCTCTTCAAAATCTTCCGCGTAATTCAGTAAGAGTCCTTCAATTTCAATCATGTTTTCAACGGTTTTATTGCTGGAACCGTTTGCATTGGTGGCTGAGAGGGTCACGGTATAGAAGCCCGGTTCATCGAACCGGACTTCGGGATTTTGTGAATTGGCAGTGGTTCCATTGACAAAGGCGACCGTTGGAGGGTCAAAGGCCCAATCCCATGAGGTAGGATCATAAAGGGTTTGATCTGTAAAGGTGATCACATCTTTATTACAGGCATATTCTTCACTGGCCGAGAAAATGATCCAGGGATCGGGAGTGCTGGTGACTGTGATATAGCCGGTTTTTGTTTTCACATTCATGCCGAAGCTGTTGGTAGCGGCAAGCGATACATTGTAAACGCCTTCATTGGCATACAGCACTGTCGGATTTGGTTGGCCGGACAGGTAAGGATTTCCCCCGGTAAACTCCCATGCCCAGGTATTGGGTACGCCGGCAGTTTTATCTAAGAATTGGATACTGGTACCCGGCATAATGGTGGTGATTTCGGTCACGAAATCTGCGACGGGCGTAAAAGGTGTATTGGTTACAGCAGCGTAGGCATCGATTCTGCCAGCACCCAAAAGGCCGGCCCAGCTTGCATTTCCCGCCAGCGTATCAATGACCACACAGGTTGATTTGAGGACATTTTCAACCTGCTGCGGTGTCAGGTCCGGGTTAATGGAAAGGATCAATCCTCCTAATCCGGCAGCAAAAGGACAGGACATTGATGTGCCGTAATAGGTGTCATAATAACCCAGGTCTGTTTGAGCATAGGTGGAACTTAGCAGCCCGCTGGGCCCACTGATTCCATAACCGCCTGGTGCACAGATATCGATAGTTGTCCCGAAATTGGAAAAATCTGATTTTATGTCATTTTCATTGGTAGAGGCAACTGAGATAACATTCGCATAGGCGGAGGGGTAATGTGGGGTAGAGGTATTATTATTACCTGCCGATGCGAAAAACACCACTCCGTTGTTTGAGATGGAGTTGATCAGGTTTTGTGACGTCTGGCTGTAGCCCGAACCGCCGAAGGACATGCTGATCACATTGGCGCCGTTATTGGCAGCCCATTGGATACCGGCTGTCCAGTGCGTAATGCCTGTAGGGGAGTTATTGGTCGAAGCCTTGACACCGATCAGGCTCACGTTGTAACCGATGGAAGCTACGCCGGTAACATTATCTGTTTCCGCCGCTGCAAGCCCGGCGGTATGGGTGCCGTGCGACCAGTCGCCCGGATCACCGGTGCTGGGAGGGTTGGAATTATTATTACCAGCCTGCGTCACATCATACGACAGATATATCTTATTGGTCAGGTCGGGGTGGTCGATCCATACCGCGTTGTCAACAATCGCCACATTAATTTCAGGATCGCCTGTTGTAACGTCCCATGCCATTTCAGCATTAACAACATCCAGGTGCCAGTTCCAGTTTCCAAAACCGAACAGTCGGTTATAAAGCGTATCGTTCGGTGTGTAGTCAATGTAATACAGCGGCACCTTTTCGACATATTCCAGATCGTGGTTTGCTGCAAGTTCCGAAATCATTTCTTCAACTATGGAAAAACGGGAAAAACTGATCTCATAAGTCCGAAGTAATTGAAAATCATCATTAAAATCGAACGGACGGGATATACCGGTGATTCCATAGGTTTCTATCATTGGCTGAAGGAATGGAAAATGGGCCAGATCAACGGATTTATCCGGATGAACAGGAATGTCAACATTCACATTATCCTTGAATTTGAAATAAACCAATCCATCAAGGTAATCTTTGTCATAAGTCTGGGAATATCCTGTAATGCTTATGAAAGTAATAGCGAGGGAAGCGATGGCAAGAGAAAAAACCATGGTAATTCCTTTTTTCATTTTTCTTGAAATTTTTTTAACAATGATTGACTATTGAACGATTATTTTTTTGTTATAAAGACTGTTTTCTGTTTTCACCGAAAGGAAATAAATCCCGGCCTGATAGGATTGCATACTGATGGTGTGTTGGTTCATGCCGGAGCTGGCGCGGAATTGCCGGTTATACATCACCTGACCGGTCAGGTTTGCCAATTTTACGATGACATCACTTTCTTTTTCAGAGTGATATGCAATGAAGAGATTAGAAGAAACCGGATTAGGATATGCTATCAGCTCTTTGTTATCCGCTTTTTCATCCAGCCCGACATTATCGACTTCATAACTGGCCTCCCAACCCAGGTAATTGTTTGATGGGTTGGTATACCAGGTGACGGTCATCATGCCTGAGGTAGCTATTATGGGCTCAGGAATTGTATTGCCCGAAAATGTCCCGATCAGGGTTGTGCCGTCATATACACTGACAATATCATAGTCTTCCTCGGTCTCGAAATAGTTGAATGAAAGGGTTATTTTACCGGCATAAGGCGGCTTGATACGCCACAGGCAGGTGGCGCCGCCCTGGTAATAAAAATTACCGCTTCCATCGTCAAAGGTTCCATAGGGCTCGGTGAAGGTCGTAAGCCCGGAGCACCAGGTCGGTGAGGTTGTGGAATATTCTGCATACCAGCCCGGTGCATTGCCATTACCATTTGTTGTGAAAACGATCAGCATTTTATTGAAAGAGGAAGTCATTTGTTCCGGTAAACCATTACCTGAAAAAGCGCCCAGCAGGGCATCGGAGGTTGTTCCACCGTCATAAATCTTAACCGAATCCCCGGACAAAACATCAAACGATGAAAAATTGAGGGTTATGCTGGTAATGGAATCATAAATGGTTTGCGGATCAATCAGCCAGGAAGCTGTGATGTTATCCAGGTAATTGGCAATGGGGCCGCTGCCATCGGTGAAGGAACCCGATTTTTGTGTCAGAATTTTTGTACCGGTGTTATGATACGGATAATTGGGATCGGACGGGACGAAATTCCGGACGCAGGCCTGATCTTGAGAAAACCCGCCGACATTGGACAATGTATAGTATCCATTACCGCTCCCACTCCATCCGAAGTTGAAATGGAAATTATCGCCCTGGTAACCGTCGCAGACAAAAGCATGTCCGCCTTGAGAGGAATTAAAGCCTGAGTAATAGAGCGGATAACCCTGGTCGATATCTGCTTTCAGCAGGTTGATCCATCCCGAGTTGGAATAATTTTGTTTTTCCCTGTATTGTGCGTTGTTATACCGCCAGAAAAGGTTCAGCCTGTCGGGTACAATAAAACTATATGAGCCTGAACCGTTGGGGCTGAAGCTCATGTTGACGGAGACCGCGCAATGGTATTGTAATTCGGCATTGGGTTGAGGATTGCGGTTATCGATGCTGTTGATCATACCGTCAAATTTATATTGGGTCTGGCTGAAATTGGCACATTGCTGCCCATAAGAAGGATTGCTCGGGGTATAACAGTGCTGGCTTGTGCCGGTTTCGGGGTAGCGCCAGTAATACATGATTTGCGCCATGGCGGTAGCGACACAGCCTACCCAGACATATCCGTTGGGCCCGTTCGGGTCGGCCGGGCAAAGGATATTGTATGGATAGCCTTGGTCCCACGTGCTGAAAAGCATCGGTGCAACATCACGTTCCCGGGTGATGGGAACCAGGGCAATATCATCTGTTCTCAGCTCTTTCCAGATAGCTGCAAATGCTGGTGTGGGCTCCAGGTTATTATCCCTGACGTGAATGATCTGTTCGGCATAATTCAGGAGAAATCCTTTATAATGTGCGGAGGCATTTTCAAATTCAAATTTTCCATGAAATGAATATCCAAGGACCGGTGTAAAACCATCCTCAGCGGAGATGATGATAAAGCCCGGATCGGTATCAAATGCAAAAAAGACCGGTTGATCGCCCGTCTTGTATATGTATGTATTTGCCAGGCGAATATCGGTGATTTCACGACTTTCACCGTGCATTTTCATTGTAAGATAAAGAAAGTTCCTGGCTGCTTTTTTAGCTTCGTCGGAAGTAATGGTTTTAGCCGGCAGGTTCAATGAAAGGGCAAGCAGTAGTGTGGCAGCAAAAAAAGATCTGAAATTCATATAGCAGGTATATAGTTTTTTATGGGTGTAAAGATAGGTATATTATTGCATCTAATAATAAAAGAAGCACCTGCTGATTTTCAACAGGTGCCCGACAACCATTTAATAAACCAAATTAGTTCACCAAAACCAAATCAGTAAACAACCGATTATTCATATGACAATATAAACAGCAAAAAGGTTGCATCATGCATTAAAAATAGTTTGTAAGTTATCAACCTGGATTCCCTGCCTTGAAGTCTTGTGAAAATTAGTATTTTCGTGAGCCGAAAGACATTCTGAAAAATGGCACTTTTAATAAAGAACATCAAAGCGCTTGTACAGGTTGAGGATGAAGCCCGTCCTTTTGCGGCGGGAACTGCTATGGCTAAGCTTGGGACGATTTCCGATGCGTACCTTTTGATTGAAAAAGGAAGGATTTCAGCATTCGGAAAGATGCAGGATATCAGCGGAGAGTTAAACAGCGCGGCAAACCGGTGGATCAATGTAATAGATGCGAGAGACAGGATGGTGTTCCCCTGCTGGTGTGACCCGCATACGCACCTGGTATTTCCGGCAAGCCGTGAGCTGGAGTATACAGATAAAATAAAAGGATTGTCATACGAGGAAATTGCCCGGCGGGGCGGTGGGATTTTAAATTCAGCCGGGAGGATGCAGGACATGTCGGAAAATG
>JAHYJL010000062.1 GCA_019429045.1 Bacteroidales bacterium | reverse complement strand
GATGAAAAAGCTACCCCCAGTAAAATAAAATAAAGCACCAGGGCCACCGTGATGCCGAAATAGCCTCCGTTATCAGGTTCGTACCAGATTCCGAAAATATAGCCCAGCAATACCAGCAGGATGCCCATCAGAATGAGCAGCAAGAGGGATTTTTGCTGATTTTTTCGGATGATCTCCCACATAGTTCTTCAATCAGAATGATACTTTGGGAACTTCCCTTTCTGTCTTATCCTCAATTTCAAAGAAGACTTCTTCCTTGAATCCAAACATCCCGGCAATGATATTCGAGGGGAACATCTGGATTTTGTTGTTGTAGAACAGCACCTGGTCGTTGTAATTCTGCCTTGAAAATGAGATTTTGTTTTCCGTGGAGGTCAGTTCTTCCTGAAGGGCGAGGAAATTCTGGTTGGCCTTCAGATCGGGGTAATTTTCCACCGCAATTTTGAACTGTCCCAGCGCTGAAGAGAGCATCCCTTCGGCTTTGGCCCTGTCAGCCACGCCGGTTGCCTCCATGGCCTGCGCACGAAAACGGGTGATGTTCTCCAGGGTCTCCTTTTCATGCTTCATGTACCCCTTAACCGTTTCGATCAGGTTGGGGATCAGATCGTAGCGGCGCTTCAACTGCACGTCGATCTGGGCCCATGCGTTTTTTACCTGGTTTCTTAAGCGGATCAGGCTGTTGTACATGCCGACCAGCAGGATCACCAGGATGGCGATAATCGCCAGTGTTATGATTACTCCCATAATGAATTATTTTGTGCCAAAGATAATATAAATAAGGATATTCGCTTCATTAATGGCCGGAAGCGGGCTTTCCCGCTGAGAGTCCTATAATGGCAATAAATATCAGGTAAATGGCACATGCTGCAAAAACATACATTCCGGCATGTATCGTAAAAGCATCTGTAATAGTTCCGACCAGCAGCGGTATAAAAGCCCCGCCTGAAATAGCCATGATCATCAGTCCAGAGATTTCGTTTGTACGGGTTGGATAGTTCCCGACCGTGATGGAAAAGATTAGCGGGAAAATATTGGAGGCAGCCATTCCCATTTTATCCATCAGGAACTGACCGGATGTAGCGTTGATCCCTACATCGATGCCTACGACAAAGAAGATCCCCAGCACCATCAGCAGGATAAAAGGTATGCCAAGCAGCCGGAAGGCTGAACTGAAAGTGGCTTTTTTCTCACTGGAGAGAATTTCGGTGACGGGTGTGAAATGCAGCCAGATGACCGTCAGGATTGAAAACACTCCGAAAACGAGAAATACCAGTTTCCAGTTACCAAACCGGAGTGCGAAATAGGATGCCACAAAGGGAGCGATCATCGATCCGATCGATTTGATGAACTGCGAGAAACTCAGGAAGCTGGAGCGACGGTTGGAAGGAACTACATCGATGATCAGCGGGTTGGCTGAAACCTGAATGATGGTATTCCCGATGCGCAAAAATAGGCTTTCTAACAATTTGTCACACACCGGAAACCATTAGTTTTAATCTGTCTAAATTGCACTTTTGCTGTTTTTATTATTTAAAAAATAATATACTTTTGCAGCCATTCAATCAGGATTGGCAATGAAACCTGCAAGAAAGAATAATCCCCGAAATCTTAATTATAAACCTAAAGACTAATAAAATTATGGAAAACCTAATGGGTCACTTTTTTTGGATTCCGGTTATCGGCGTGATCGGAATGTTGTTAGCGCTTGTTATATACCGGCTGGTGTTAAAGAAAGATCCTGGTAACGAAAAAATGCAGGAGATAGCTGCTGAAATTCACAAGGGAGCTATGGTCTTTTTATCCAGGGAATACCGGATCATCGCGATTTTTATGGTTGTCGTTTTCCTTGCGCTGACATTTTTTATTGCATGGGGTGCGGGGCTTGCCTACCTGTTCGGAGGGATTTGTTCTATGCTGGCAGGATTCTTCGGCATGAAAGCCGCCACGCACAGCAGCAGCCGCACCACACAGGCTGCGGCCACGGGCGGTATATCTGCGGCACTGCTGGTTTCATTCCTCGGAGGATCAGTTATGGGAATTTCGGTAGCAGCGCTTGGTGTCATTGGGCTTGGCGTAGTATTTTTCTTCACTCAAAATCCTGAGATTATCAGCGGATTTGCTTTGGGGGCTTCTTCCATTGCCCTGTTTGCTCGTGTCGGTGGCGGCATTTTTACAAAAAGCGCCGATGTGGGAGCAGATCTTGTGGGTAAGGTTGAAGAACACATTCCTGAGGATGATCCGAGGAACCCCGGGGTGATTGCCGATAATGTGGGAGATTGTGTCGGAGATACCGCAGGTATGGGAGCAGATCTTTTTGAATCATATGTCGGTTCCGTTATCGCGGCAATCGTCATTGCATCGACCTTTTCAAGGGATCTTGTATTGACTTACTCTGCCCTACCCATTATTCTTATTACCCTTGGGTTGGTTGCTTCTTTGATTGGTATCTATTCAATCAATTTTTTAAAGAAGCTGAATCCACAATCTGCCCTGAGAAACACAACATATGTTGCGGGATTGATCTTTATCGTGGGGACTTTTTTCATTACAAGAGCCATGACAGGTCAGTTTAATGAGTTTTGGGTTGTAGTCACCGGCTTGGTTACCGGATATTTAATTGGCATTGAAAGTGAATATTTCACTTCCGGAAAACCGGTCAGGAAAATTGCCAACAGCAGCAAATCCGGTTCGGCAACCACCATCATTACAGGGTTGGCAGTAGGATTTCAAAGCACTGTTCTGCCGATTATCACCATTGCCATTGCCATTATCGTAGCTTACAATCTAAGCGGTTTGTATGGAATTGCGTTAGCTGCAGTCGGAATGTTAGCTACCATCGGTATAGTGATGTCAACCGATTCTTACGGGCCTATTGCTGATAATGCAGGTGGTATTGCTGAAATGGCGGGACTTGGGAAGGAAGTCAGGAAAATTACTGATAAGCTTGACTCCCTTGGTAATACGACGGCTGCCATCGGAAAAGGGTTTGCGATCGGTTCCGCAGCACTAACCGCACTGGCCCTGTTTACCGCCTACCAGCAGGCGGTGGGTTTAAGCGCAATCGATTTAACAAAACACTTGACTGTTGTCGGATTGTTTATCGGTGCATTGGTTCCTTTTGCCATTGCTGCAATAACATTAGAGGCTGTTGGCAGGACTGCCGACAAGATGGTTCAGGAGATCAGAAGGCAGTTCAGGGAGATTGTCGGCTTACTCGATGGGAATGCGAAACCGGATACAAAAACCTGTGTTGATATCGTTACAAAAGGCGCATTAAAAGAAATGGTTCTCCCGGGTTTGGTTGCTATTCTGACACCTCTGTTTATGGGACTTTTATTCGGACCTGAAACACTTGGCGGATTTCTGGCCGGCGCTACGGTAACCGGGGTTCTTCTTGGCATAATGATGGCGAACAGCGGCGCTGCATGGGATAATTCCAAAAAGTGGATCGAAGAAGGAAACCTTGGCGGTAAGGGAACCCCGGTACACGATGCGGCCATTGTGGGCGATACTGTGGGGGACCCTTTTAAAGATACTACCGGGCCATCCATGAATATCCTTGTCAAATTAATGTCTGTGGTAGCCCTGGTTTTTGCACCGGTATTCCTCAGGTATTCAGATGAGATCAGCGAATTTTTTGTAAGTTTGTTCAAATAGAAGATATATCGCCGTCCTGCTTTTCATTGTCGGACTGAAGCCTGACATCAGGAGTCAATCCAGCTTCAACACAGCTAAAAACGCCTTTTGCGGGATTTCGACATTTCCGACCTGCCGCATCCGTTTTTTGCCTTTTTTCTGTTTTTCCAGGAGTTTTCGCTTACGGGTGATGTCCCCGCCATAACATTTGGCAGTAACATCTTTCCGGACGGCTTTAATGGTTTCCCGGGCGATAATTTTGGCCCCGATGGCAGCCTGGATGGCTACCTCAAACTGCTGCCGGGGGATCAGCTCCTTGAGTTTTTCGCACATTTTTTTGCCGAGCTCATAGGAATGGTCGGCATGGATGAGCGAACTCAGGGCGTCGACGGGCTCCTTGTTGATCAGGATATCCAGCTTGACCAGTTTGGCCGGTTTATAATCGTGATAATGATAATCGAAGGAGGCATAACCCTTGGATATGCTTTTCAGCTTGTCGTAAAAATCGAAAACAATTTCCCCCAGGGGCATCTCGAAGGTAACCTCCACCCGGTTGCTGGTGAGGTATATCTGGTTTTTAAGGATGCCGCGTTTATCAATACAAAGTTTCATGATCGACCCTATATATTCCACTTTGGAAATGATCTGTGCAATGATGTAGGGCTCGTTTACGTGGTCGATATATTTGACATCGGGCATTCCTGAGGGGTTGTGCACCTCCATTATTTCGCCTTTTGATGTGACGACCTGGTATGACACATTCGGGACAGTGGTAATAACATCCATGTCAAATTCGCGGTCGAGCCGTTCCTGAACAATTTCCATATGCAAAAGTCCCAGAAACCCGCCCCGGAAGCCAAATCCCAGCGCGGCCGAGGCTTCCGGTTCGAAAGTAAGCGAGGCGTCGTTGAGTTGCAATTTTTCAAGTGAGGCCCTCAGTTCTTCGTAATCATCCGCATCAACCGGATACAAGCCGGCGAAAACCATCGGCTTGACCTCCTGGAACCCGCTGATGGCGCTTTCCGCCTGACGGTGCACGTGAGTGATTGTATCACCCACCCGGACCTCTTTTGATGTCTTGATACCGCTGATAATATAGCCGACATCACCTGCACGCATCTCCTGGCGCGGTTCCATCCCCATCTTCAGCACCCCGATCTCATCGGCATCATACTCCTTCCCGGTTGCGATGAATTTCACATGATCGCCTTTCCGAAGCACGCCGCTGAAAATCCTGAAATAGGCGATAATTCCCCGGAAGGAATTGAACACCGAATCGAAGATCAATGCCTGAAGCGGTTCGTCCTCTGAACCTGCAGGAGCGGGGATGCGATGGATCACCGCTTCCAGTATATTATCTACGCCATAGCCCGTTTTTCCGCTCGCCTCGATGATCTCTTCCGGTTTGCATCCCAGCAAGTCGACGATCTGTTCGCGTACCTCATCGGGCATGGCACTTTCAACATCCATCTTATTCATCACCGGGATTATCTCAAGATCATGCTCGATGGCCATATAAAGGTTGGAGATGGTCTGCGCCTGTACGCCCTGCGTGGCATCCACAACCAGCAAAGCGCCTTCGCAGGAGGCTATGGAGCGGCTCACCTCGTAGGAAAAATCGACATGCCCGGGCGTATCGATCAGGTTCAGTTTGTAATCGGCACCTTCATAATGAAAATCCATCTGGATGGCGTGGCTCTTGATCGTAATACCACGCTCGCGCTCCAGGTCCATGTTGTCAAGTATCTGCTCCTGCATATTTTTACCGGTAACCGTTCCGGTGAATTCCAGTAACCTATCGGCCAGGGTGCTTTTGCCATGGTCGATATGGGCGATGATGCAGAAATTGCGGATGTTTTTCATGGCTTGCAAAAGTAATGAATTTTCTTTTCTATGTGAAAAGCATAGGGCATAGGGCTTAGGGCATAGGGCGTAGGGCGTTAAAAAATGTAATAGGGCGCGAACAATTTTATATTAAGAATGTCTTTACCTTTGCAACTCTTTTTAAAAAAGTCATTATTATTTATTACAGAAATTTAATTTATTGATTATGAGTAAGGTAAGATTAGGGATAATGGGTTTTGGGGAGATTGGAAGGCATATTTACCGGCTTTGTATGGAAGATGACATGTTTGAAGTGGTCGCGATCAGCGATTACGGCAAGCCGGAAATCCTTGCTTATCTCATCGAAGCCGAGGTGAAAGGGCGCATTAAGGTCACCATAGAAGATGGTAACTTTATTAATTCTTCCGCAGGCCGCGCCAGAATGGTTACCGGTGGCAAGCCTGGTGATATCCCGTGGGATATTTTTGATGTCGATGTTGTCATCGATGCAACGGGTATCTTCAAACATAAAAAAGACCTGGAAAACCATTTGAAAGCAGGGGCGCCCCATGTGCTTCTTTCCACATTGCCGGCAGAGGAAATCGACCGGATTGTCGTTATGGGAGTAAATGATCACACGATCGATCTGAATGACCGGATCGTGTCTGCCGGATCGGCTACCACCAATGCCACAGCTCTCATGCTGAAATTTTTCAACGAGCGTTTCGGGGTCGATTATGCCATGCTGACCACCGTGCACTCTTACACATCCGACCAGCCTTTGCGCGACAAAGCGGGGATAGATTTCCGCCGTTCCCGTTCCGCTGCCGAGAATATCATACCAAATGAAACGCCGACACCACGGTGGATTCCGTATATCCTTCCTGAATTCAAGGGCAGGATTGAGGGTACAGCGTTGAATGTCCCGATCCCCAATGGATCACTGCTGGACCTGACGACTGTCTTTAGGTCGAAGGATGTTACAGTCGACCTGGTGAATGAGCTGATGTATGAAGCAGCTGCAAAATTGCCGGATCTCATCCAGGTTGCTGAAGACCCGATCGTTTCCAGCGATGTGATCAACAACCGCCACGCCGTTGTTTTTGATAAGCTGGCTACTATGAAATCGCAGGGAAGGATGTTCAAAACCCTGGTCTGGTATCACACGGCGCTGGCCCAGGCCTGCCGCATACTGGACGTGATCAGGACATATCATTTATTACAGGAAAAGACCCAGAAAGGAGGTGCACAATGAGAGTAGCAATCAACGGATTCGGCCGCATCGGACGTTCAGTATTCAGAATCCTCGACAGTGACCCGGATATTGATGTCATTGCCATTAATGACCTTTATGACAACGAAGTATTGGTGTATTTGCTGAAGTACGACACTGTGATGTCAAAATATTCCCGGGAAGCCTATCTTGATGGCGATTACCTGGTAACTCCAGAAGAGCGGGTGTTAATGATCTCTCAGGGTGATATGGCACAGCTTCCCTGGAAAGAACTTGACATTGACGTTGTAGTTGAAGCTACCGGTGTATTTCGCAAGCGCTCCCAGCTGGAAGCCCATCTTCAGGCGGGGGCCAAACGTGTTATCCTCACGGTTCCTTCTAAAGACGAGATCGACAACATGGTTGTCCTTGGTGTCAATGAGGATACCCTGAAACCGGAACACAGGATTGTATCCAATGCCAGTTGCACCACCAATTGCCTGGCCCCGGTAGTCAAAGTGCTCAACGATGCTTTCGGGATCGTCGACGGACTTATGACCACCACACATGCCTATACCAATGACCAGCGCCTGGCGGATGTCCCGCACAAGGACTGGCGCCGCGGACGTGCCGCTGCCGAGAATATTATCCTGACCACTACCGGTGCTGCTAAAGCTATCGACAAGGTGATCCCTGAACTCAAGGGAAAGCTCGACGGGATGGCTTCCCGCGTGCCTGTACCTGACGGTTCCGTCGTCGACCTGGTCGTGGAAGTCCGTAAGGATGTGACCGCGGAAGAGGTGAACCGTGTGATGATGGAAGCCGCCCAAACGGAGCGTATGAAAAATGTGCTGCTTTACTCCGATTTCAAATGGGTTTCCTCTGATGTCGTGGGGAATCCCTATTCTTCTATTTTCGACCCTGAATATACCAGGGTGATTGGGAAGCGCATTGTGAAGGTACTGAGCTGGTATGACAACGAATGGGGATATTCCAACCGGGTGGTCGATCTGATACGGATGTTTAAAACCATGGACAACAAGTAGGACCCTGAAAGTCCTCAGTCTGTCAGTAATGTGATTGACCCCCTGAGCTCCCTGGCGATGACGCCGAAAAGGGTAAGCTCATGCACAATGCATACATAAAAGTACACCCCGTCACTGCATTTGACGTTGGTTTTGTAATGTTTGCCATCCCAGTTAATATCAGGGTCTTCGGTTTCATAAACGATATTGCCCCAACGATTGAAGATGGTCATCTGAACCTTTTCAACAGAAGTATAAGGAAAGGGGCGGAACAGATCGTTCCGGCCGTCATCGTTGGGTGTAAAGACATTGGGAAGGGAGTAAACAGAACATGCATCGTTATCGACGCAAACAATATTGCTGAATTCGCTTTGGTTTCCGGTTGAATCAATAGCGACAACTGCGTAGCAGCCCGTAATGTTGCCGTTATTGAAATGAGCGTATGTTGTATTAGTGGCGGGTGAGACAGAATCCAGCAGGATAAAATCGACTCCCTGAAGCGGGGAGAAAAAGATGTAATATTTTGCCACATCGTCAGCGCAATATTCATTCGGATTGGTCCAGGCCAGGTCATTGATCGCTATGTCGCAATTGGTTTCAACGCTTAATTCAGGCGGACAGGGCGGGACATCGTCCACAGGCCGTCCGCAGGCAATTTGGGAATAGTTGATAATAGGTGTCACGAATCCCGGAGCAGTATATTTTCCGACGCTTTTTACATAATAACAATATTGCCGGTCGTTTACCAGCCCTAAATCGCGGTATAATGGCTGCAGACTGAAACCGACTGAATCGAATATATCAGCCCCCTCATCTTTTCTATAGATCACATAGTATTCGTTCAGCCAGGGAACAAAAGGCTGGAAAGAAAGGATGATCTCTTCATCTGTTTCGGTCAGTCGGAGGAATATTGATGCGGCGGTCTGGCTATTCCCGATAAAGCCGAATGTCAGGCTTTCCAGAGCGACCCGGTAGCTGAAAGGGATGCCGCTTTGGTTTAGGTCGATGCCCTGATCAATGAAAAGTGTGTCGTCGAGCCCCGGGAATGTGGTAATGGGCTGCAGGTTGCTCCCGGCAGATCCTTCCGAGCGGTAGAGTACATACTGGTATGGGCCGGGGATCTGGATGGTGTCCAGTTCTGTCGGTTTTGACCAGGCGATAAATCCGTAGCCCATTGTCAGATCGGTGCTGTCGTTGCTGACATTTGTTATGACAGGCACATCGCGTTTCAGGGTGGCGCAGGCCTCATTTGATGCATAGCTTTCCGCGCCGTCGAGAAAGTAGGCAATCACCATGTAGCAGTAACGGTTTCCATGTATCAGTCCGGCGCCGTTATCATCATCGATGAATGAAGTGATGTTGATATCATCATTTTCATGGATCATCACATATCCTGTGAAAGGTGGAACGCCTGTCTGGCAAACTTCCGGAACGAATCCCGATTCGCCGATCCTGCGGAAGAACCGGTAGCCTTTTGCTTTGTCGCAGGCAACTTTATCCCAGTTAAGCCGGATGGTGCTTCCGATGGCTTCAGCTGTAAGGTTTTCCGGAGGAGGGCAGATGACAGTGATCGATACGGTTTTATAGCTTACCAGGTTGATCGGAATATCGTCATCGGTGGCTTTTAAGAATACCTGGTAAGGCTGTTTTTGTACGTGAGAGCATACTGTGTGCCAGGTGAAAGCAGTTGTAACGGTATCATTGCCAAACGCGGGATCGGGATCGATATATGCCGGAGACTCTAAAACTTCAAAGGGGCCGCCCGTTGCATCAAGGGTTACCTTGTTGCCATCGGGGTCGATAGCTGTGGCATCAAAACGCAAAATTTCACCTGCTGTTACGCATGTGTCGGTAATAACCGTAATTACCGGCGGGGTGTTGTTGCAAGGCAGGATTTCGATCTGCATATCACGCGTCACACTTCCTATTTTTACCCCATTACGCCATTCTTCAACCACAAAGGCAATATTGTATTCCCCCTGCATAATAGGTGAATCCCAAATGACATCCCCCGTTACGGGGTTGATGGAAAATGAATTGCTCGCCATGGGTTGCGTAAAGCCGGGAATATCAATTCCTCCAAAAGTTTTGCAGTTCACCAGCCGGTAGGAGAGGCTGTCGCCGTCGATATCATACGCGCCCGGGTTGTGGATGAACAGCTGGTTGACACAGCCGACATCAATCGGTGGGTTCAGTAAAACGGGTGAATTATTGAACCCCAGGAAGGGATTGATCACCAGGATGGTTTCCACGTACATCGGGACGTTCACTGAGTTGGGGATGTTCACCACACCGTAATTGCGGTTCGGGTCTTCCATATATAAAACGTATGTTCCGGGAGAACTATAGGTATGCCGGTTAGTGACAGCTCCCATCTCAGGCCGGTATTCATAAACGTTTTTACTTACATTGTCGGGGAGATTGATCTTTTCGGTACGCATGAGTGTGCTGGAAGTCCCGTCGCCCCATTGGATATCAAGGGCTGGACGATCGGCCGGACTGGGGGTGTAAGTATAGGTTATGATTTTGGCTTCATAGGTCAATCCTGAAATGTGTCGATAGGTTATTTCCGCCGCCCGCTGGTGTGTGCCATATGCTTGTAAACCTGCTAATAACAGAGAGTAACAGATGAATAATATTTTCTTTAAAGCTATGTGCATTGTTTGAAACCCAAAATTAGTTAAAATCCGTCCCCCCGGGGCAAGAGAAATATAATATCTTATCCGTTCCCTGACATCCACAAAAAAATATTCCTGAATGAACGACAAATGCTCCCTTACCCATAATTTCTTTATTGTAACTTTGTGCTCCAGAAAGGCTCACTATGCAAATTATTCCTGCAGACCCTGAGATAGAAAAGAAAGAGATCGTCCGCAAATATCGCAATTTGCTGAGGGTATCTACCATCAGGGAGCCGGCAGATAAAAAACTCATACGCCGCGCTTTTAATCTAGCGGCAGACGCCCATAAGGATATGCGGCGGCACAGCGGCGAGCCATATATCTATCATCCATTGGAAGTTGCAACCATCGTTGCAGGCGAAATCGGTATGGGCGCCACATCCATTATCAGCGCCTTGCTACATGATGTGGTGGAGGATACCAATTATACCCTTGACGATATTCGTTTTCATTTTGGGGAGAAGGTGGCCCGTATCATTGACGGGTTGACCAAGATCGAAGATATGATCGACAAACCTTCTGTCTCTCCGCAGGCTGAAAATTTTCGCAAGATCATATTGACGATCTCACAGGATGTCCGGGTGATCATCATCAAACTTGCTGACAGGCTCCATAACATGCGAACCCTGGAAGCGCTTCCCCAGCATAAACAATTGAAGATATCATCCGAGACAATTTTTCTATATGCTCCCCTGGCTCACCGGCTTGGATTGTTCAGTATTAAAAGCGAACTGGAAGATTTATTCCTGAAAGCAAATGAACCGGAAATTTACCGGTCACTTCAACAAAAACTTAAAGACACCCAAACCGAAAGAAATAAATTTACCGGTAAGTTCATTTATCCTATCAAGCGGGATATGCGGCTCAAGGAGATGAAATTCCAGATCTTCACAAGGGAAAAAAGCGTTTTCTCCATCTGGCAGAAGATGAAAAACAAGGAGATCCCCTTTGAAGAGGTCTATGATCTTTTTGCAGTCAGGATAGTCATCGATGTTCTTATGGAACTGGAAAAGTCTGAATGCTGGAAGGTGTATTCTATTATTACCGATCATTATCGTCCCAACCACAACCGTTTGCGCGACTGGATATCTATTCCCAAGGCGAATGGATATGAAGCGTTGCATACTACCGTCATGAGCCATACCGGTAAATGGGTCGAAGTGCAGATACGCAGCCGCCGTATGGATGAAATTGCGGAGAGGGGCTACGCCGCTCACTGGAAATATAAAGATACCATCGACACCGAGACAGGGTTGGAAGAATGGCTTACCAAAGTCCGTGATATGCTGCAGGAAGAGGAGGATGATGCGCTCGACTTTGTCAGCGAATTCAAAATGAACCTGTTCGCTGATGAAATTTACGCCTATACTCCACATGGAGATGTTAAAACACTCCCTGCCGGCTCAACGGTGCTGGATTTTGCTTATGCGATTCATACTGAGGTGGGAAATCATTGTATCGGTGCTAAGGTCAACCAGGTATTGGTATCCCGTAAACATACCCTTAAAAATGGTGACCAGGTGGAAGTTTTAAATTCCGACAGCATTTTTCCTGATGAGGAATGGTTGAAGGTTGCCGTCACCCCCAGGGCCAGGGTTAAAATAAAGCAGTTTGTCAAGGATCAGCATCGAAAAATTATCCTTCAGGGGAAAGAGAAATTGTCCGGCCTTTTTAGCGAATGTAATCTTACAGATGATAAAACCACCTTGCAGAAATTCATCGGCTTTCATCAGATCAGCAGTTTTGAAGATCTCTACCGGATGGTTACCAATAGTGATATCGGCCTTGAAGATGTGAAAAGGTTTACCCAGGAGGGGGAAAAGCGAAATATCTTCACTTACCTGAGCCGGCCCTTTATCAAGACCCGGCCGGTAAATAACATGAGCCTGGCTGAAACCATTGTGGAAAAGCTGAAGGAGAAACCGGAATCCCTCTTACTGAGCGATGATATTGCGCATATTAAGTACATAGTCGCCCGCTGTTGCAGTCCCATTCCGGGAGATGATGTTGTCGGTTTCATGAATGAAAATGATTCTATTGAGATACACCGCACGAATTGCCCGGATGCCATCGACCTGATGTCGAAATATGGCAAAAGGATCATCAAAGCCAAATGGAAGAATAAAGAATCGGTTGGATTTTTGACCGGCATCAGGATCCAGGGAGTGGATAAGAAAGGCTTCATCCGTAAAGTCACCGAGGTAATTACAGAGAAACATAACATCAACATCAGATCTTTTCATTTGGACACTTCAGAAGGCATGACAAAGGGAACGATCATGTTATATGTTCACGATACCCAAACCCTTCAAAAACTCATCACAAACCTTCTCAGTATCAAGGATATTATCAAAGTAACCCGCCTTGACCGCTTTGAGGATTAAAAAATCCCTACCGTATTCATTGATATTAATTAAAGAATTCTTAAAAATTATTTTTATTTATACCAAATTACAATAAATAATTTTACTTTTATGCAGTTTTCTAAAAAGTGATAGATGAAAGAAAGAGAGCAGAGCGATTCGATTGAAGCGGTAAAGAAGATTTTCACCGAATACCTTGAACAGCGCGGGCATCGCAAGACACCGGAGCGATTTACTATTTTGAGAGAAATTTACAACACTGACGGTCACTTCGATATAGAGACCCTTTACATCCGTATGAAGAATAATAAGTACAGGGTGAGCCGGGCCACTTTATATAACACAATAGAACTTCTGCTGGATTGCAGCCTTGTTACCAAGCATCAATTCGGCAATAATTGCGCCCAGTTTGAGCGCTCCTACAAGTTCAGGAAACATGATCATTTCATCTGCATTAATTCGGGGAAGGTGTTGGAATTCACCGATCCACGGGTAGAAGAAATTCGCCGGTTTGTTGAAAATACACTAAATGTTAAGGTTTCACACCATTCTTTGACTTTTTACGGTCACTGCGTTGAACAGGAACCGGAACCATCTTTGAAGCAATAGTTTATTACCAGACTTAAGACAATGAAAGTAGATGTTATTCTTGGCCTTCAATGGGGAGATGAAGGCAAGGGAAAGATTGTTGATGTGATGACGCCGCAATATGATATCATTGCCCGTTTTCAGGGCGGCCCCAATGCCGGTCACACGATTGAGTTCAAAAACAGGAAGTATGTCCTCCATACCATTCCCTCCGGGATATTTTATCCCAAAAAGACCAACCTGGTTGGGAACGGCGTGATCCTTGACCCTTTTATCTTCAGAAAAGAGATCATCAACCTGGCAGAATATGGCATTGACGCCACCTCCAATTTACTGGTTTCCAAAAAAGCACATCTGATCACACCGACACATCGTTTACTGGATGCTGCTTATGAGGCACTGAAGGGGGAATCCAGGATCGGATCTACCCTGAAAGGAATTGGCCCGACCTACACCGATAAAGTGGCACGTATCGGTCTGCGGGTGGGTGATATTCTGCGGGACGATTTCAGGGTGATGTATTTCAATTTGCGTGAAAATCACCTCAGATTGATGCAATTTATGGAATTCAACGCTGATTCTTTTTTGATTGATGATATCCCGTTTAACCGCTATGAGGAGCAATGGCTGGATGCCGTCGATTATATGAAAACCCTGAAGCTGGTGGATGCCGAATATTTCCTGCACCGAAGCCTGGCTGCAGGAAAGCGGGTGCTGGCAGAAGGCGCCCAGGGGACGATGCTGGATGTTGATTTCGGATCCTATCCCTTTGTCACATCGTCCAATACTTCCATCGGCGGGGTTTGTTCCGGCTTGGGTATTAACCCCGGCAACATCGGCGAGGTCACCGGCGTATTCAAGGCCTATTGCACACGCGTCGGCAGCGGTCCGTTTCCTACCGAACAATTTGGTGATCAAGGCGATAAAATGCGTGAACGGGGTCATGAGTATGGTTCAACGACTGGCAGGCCGCGCCGTTGTGGATGGCTTGACCTGGTTGCACTGAAGTATGCTATCATGATTAATGGGGTCACCAGGCTTTTTATGATGAAAACAGATGTCCTGGATGACTTTAGCCGAATCCTTATCGGTAATGGGTATATGACAGGAAAAGGAAAAACCGGCGACGTCCCGTTTGATTTTTTACAGGAAGATATCAAAGTAATATATAAGGAATTGAGGGGTTGGGAAACTTCACTCAAAGGTTTAAAAAGCAAGGATGAAATGCCGGTTGTTCTTCAGGAATATGTCGATTTTATTGAGAAGGAAACAGGAATACCCGTAATGGGAGTTTCTTTCGGGCCTGACAGGACACAGACCCTGATTTTCTAAAGCTTTCTTTTAACTTCGACTTCTTCGAAACCTTCGATGATATCACCTACCTTAAGGTCATTGAAATTATCGATGTTCAGCCCGCATTCGAAGCCGGCGGAGACCTCTTTTACATCCTCCTTGAATCTTTTCAGCGATCCGAGTTTCCCGGTATAAACCACGATCCCGTCGCGGATGATGCGGATGCGGGTATTCCTGTGGATTTTCCCGTCGAGCACATAACAGCCGGCCACTGTACCTACCTTAGAGATCTTAAATGTTTCCCGTACCTCTATGTTACAAATAATTCTCTCCTCGATGTCAGGGGAAAGCATTCCCTCAATAGCCGCCTTGATCTCTTCGATGGCCTGGTAAATGATGGAGTAGGTCCTGATTTCGATTTGTTCCTTTTCGGCCAGCTTACGGGCGCTGAGTGAGGGCCTGACCTGGAACCCAACGATAATGGCGTTGGATGCAGAGGCCAGCAGGACATCCGACTCGGTTACCTGGCCGACAGATTTATGGATAACATTTACCTGCACCTCTTTGGTGGAGAGTTTCAACAGTGAATCCGAAAGAGCCTCCACGCTGCCGTCGACGTCTGCTTTCACAATCAGGTTAAGCTCTTTAAAGTCACCGATGGCAATCCTTCGGCCGATTTCGTCAAGCGTGATGTGTTTCTGGGAGCGGATTCCCTGTTCGCGTTGCAGCTGCAGTCGCTTATTGGCAATGGCTTTGGCCTCACGGTCATCTTTCATGACGTTGAACTTGTCGCCTGCCTGCGGTGCGCCATCCAGCCCGAGAAGCAACACTGGCGTGGAGGGGCCTGCAGTTGTAACCCGCTGATTCCTCTCATTATACATAGCTTTGACCTTGCCGAAGTGGGCGCCGGCCAACACCGTATCACTTATATTCAGTGTTCCGTTTTGTACCAATACTTTGGCCACGTATCCCCGGCCTTTATCCAGTGATGATTCCAGCACCGTGCCAATGGCCAACCTGTCGGGATTGGCTTTCAGTTCCAGCAGTTCGGCTTCGAGCAAGACTTTATCCAATAACTCGTAAACGTTAATCCCCTGCTTGGCCGAGATTTCCTGCGATTGGAATTTTCCGCCCCAGTCTTCGACCAGTATATTCATTTTGGCCAGTT
>JAHYJL010000061.1 GCA_019429045.1 Bacteroidales bacterium | reverse complement strand
AATCCGCGAAACCCGATGCAATATTTTGCCGTTTTCAACACAAACGGTACCCATCATACCGAAAACGGGCATGACTGGGCTATCAACAATCCATCGTGGGGTGGGGGTGTTTGGGGGGATCCTGTCTCAGCTTACGACAGCCTGGGCAATCTGTATTACGAGAATATGTACGGGGGGGGCACCATACAGGGATGCAAGGTGGTGGTTTCTACCGATAACGGGCAGACCTGGGGCCCGCCGGTGATTGCCATTGCCGGTATTGACAAAAACTGGATCGCAGCCGACCAGACCAACGGCCCATATGCTAATTATGTTTATACTGTTATGACTGCCAACAATGGCGGGAATTTTGCCCGCTCCACCGACTATGGCGCCAGTTTCCAGCAGATGTGGAACTTCTCGACGCAAGGCCTTCCCGGGATGATGGTAGCTGTGGGTGCTCAGGACAATATCCAGGGCGGCGCCGTATACGTAGTGACCAACGGGGGGAGCACTACCGCATCAACCTATACCTTTTTCCGCTCCCTGAATGGAGGCCAGACCTTTACCCAGATGTCATCCCAGCAATGGGCCGGATATGTGGGAACCTATTTAAACGGAAGGCATTCGGTGCAGAACATGCGCACCCGTCCTTATCCATTCATAGCGGCGGATAACAGTTTCGGGCCTAACCGCGGCCGGCTATACTGCGTTTATGCCACCAACGATCCACCGGGCAGCGGGAACAAACCCGACATCCTCAGCCGCTATTCCGATGACGGCGGCGCTACCTGGTCGGCAGCCGTCCGGGTGAATGACGATGTAAATACCCAGCAGCATCACCAGTGGATGCCGGCCATCTGGTGCGACAAGGACAACGGAAAACTCTACGTGCAGTGGATGGATTCCCGTGACATCCCTACCAGCGACAGTTGCTATATCTATGCTACTTATTCTGACGATGGCGGAGTCACTTTTAAACCTAACCAACGCATCTCCAACCAGAAGATGAGGATTAACTGCACTACCTGCGGAGGCAGCGGCACGCCCAGGTACCAGGGGGATTACAATGCCATCGTTTCCAATTCCAAAGTAGCCATGGCCACCTGGGCCGACTTCCGCTACGGCAGTTTCGCCAGCTTTACCGCTTATTTCCCTGATTTCGCCATGCGCATCAGCCCCGAAAACATCGCTTTTTCTACCAGCGACACCTTAACAGTGACTGTACCCTCTGTGAAACTTTATACCGACCAGGTACTGGTGCAGACCAGCATTGAGCAGCCCCAGACCGGGTCCATCTCTTTTTCCTATCCCAACGGGTTTGTGATAAACAATGTGCCGGGCAGCCTGCCGGTTGTGTTCACTTCCAACAACGCGCCCGTCGGAGATTATGGCTTTACCATCACGACCAAAGGCCCGAACGGTACACCGGTGCATAAAAGGACAGGCACCATCACTATCCTCCCCGGTGAACCCCCCGTGGCATCTTTCTCCGCCGATACGACCAGCCTTTGCGCTGGGGGCGTTGTCAATTTCTTCGATCAGTCGACCAATAACCCAACCAGCTGGGAATGGAGCTTTCCCGGGGGTGAGCCGGACACCTCCACGTTAAAGGATCCGGAAAATATCCTGTATGTGGTTCCGGGCAAATATGATGTGAGCCTGAAGGTTACCAATGCCCTCGGAAGCGATAGCATCACTTCAACCGACTATATAACTGTTTTTGTTACTCCCGATCCGCCAATAATCACGGGCGATACTTCACTTTGTTACGGGGACGGGGTGCCCGACCTGGAGGCCGAAGGTGAAAATATTGCCTGGTACGACGATCCCGAACTGACAAACCTCGTTTATGAAGGAAATACTTATTCAACGGGCATTACCGAAACGGGGACATATACATTTTATGTCACCCAGACCATAGGGGATTGCTCCAGCGAATACAGCACGGTCATTCTGACTATTCACCCGTTGCCCGAAGTTTACTTTGCCCCGCTGATGCCGGTGTGTATCGATGCCAGCCCTGTTGTCCTTTCCGGTGGTATGCCAGAAGGGGGAATCTATGTGGGCGAAGGCGTGATTGAAGGGATATTCTATCCTGAAATCGCCGGTGTGGGCTCATTTCCCATTACTTATATTTTTACCGATGAAAATGGCTGTACGGATGAATCCATGCAACTGATGGATGTCAATCCTCTACCGGTCATTGACCTGGGAGGAGACCTGGCCGTTTGTGAAGGCGAAACCTTTACATTCGACGCCGGTCCCGGGTTTGCTGTATATCTTTGGAATGACGGATCTACGGAACAGACCCTGACCGTTGGCGAAGCAGGTAATTACTGGGTGAGCGTTACCAATATCTTCGGCTGCACTTCCAGTGATACGGCGGAATTGACGGTGAATCCATTCCCGGGAAAAGCTGCCACCCCGGAAGGTGAAACGGTGATCGATCTTTACTTCGGTGCAGTTACTTCTTATACTACTGCCGGAACTGATTTTGCTTCGCAGTATACCTGGATGCTTGATCCTCCGGCATCAGGAACTATTACCGGATCGGGCCTGACAGGGACGGTTGAATGGAGCAGCGGTTTCACCGGTAGCGCGATCATTTCCGTGACTGCGGAAAATGATTGCGGAGAAGGCGAAACCTCTGATACTATTACAGTCCAGGTATATTCCTCCCAAGGTATCGCCGACAACCGGATCGGGCAGGTAACCATTTATCCCAATCCCAGCCAGGGGACTTTTACACTGAAGATCAGCACTGACGGTGTAAAAAACCTGAATATCCGCGTCACCAATGCACTGGGAGAGGTGATCTTTAGCCAGAATAATATCCGTGTTGACGGTGCTTTCACCCAATCGATATCTCTCGAAGACGCCAAATCAGGCATGATGATCCTGCAAATCGATGACGGCAAAGAGACATGGCAGGGGAAGATATTTATCAGGAAATAAATATTAACTTAACATAGACTTTACATTCAGCTAATCTTAGCCCGGTACTTTTGCATTCTCAAAAACCCCTGTTTGACAGATGAAATGCAAAAATAGCTTATGCCTGCTGGCTCTGATTCTTATTTTATTTCCCGGAACCTTACTTTTCGCCCAGACAGCCATCATCCGTGGCAAAGTAGTGGACAAGGCCACCGGGGAGGAATTGCCGGGGGCCAATATAGTCATTAAGGGAACGACCACCGGGGTTTCCAGCGATCTTATCGGATTGTTTGAGTTGAAGAACATTCAACCCGGAACGTATACATTTACATGTACTTACATATCATATAAACCACTGGAGTTTCCTAATATCAGGTTGACAGCGGGACAGGTATATGATCTGCCGATCGCGATGGAGAGTGAAGCATTTATGATGGAAGGGGTAACGATTATTGCCCGACGGACGACGGGGACTGACATGGCCTTGCTGAGTGCCATCAAATCCAGTGAGATCGTGGTCAGCGGCATTTCTTCGCAACAGATCAAGCGCTCGCAGGACAGTGACGCAGCCCAGGTGGTCAAAAGGGTTCCCGGGGTGACCATCGTAGGGGATCGTTTTATCAATATCCGGGGGCTGAGCGAGCGGTACAATGCCGTTATGCTGCACGATGTGTATGCCCCCAGCATGGAGGCTGATGTCAGATCGTTTTCTTTTGATATGATCCCCAGCACACTCATCGACCGTATCATGATTTATAAGAGCCCCTCCCCGGAGCTTCCGGGCGACTTTGCCGGAGGCACCGTGAAAATATATACCAAGGGAATCCCCGATGAGAATCTTACACAAATCAGCTACTCAGCCGGTATCCAGGAAAAAGGGTCATTCAGAACATTCTATCGTGCTCCGCAGGATCCCTGGTACTGGACTGGTTTTAACACAGGAACCTATAACCTGCCTGACCAGTTTCCGGAGGGCCTCCGGGCAGTAGCCAATGATGAGGAAATCCTCATCGAAGCAGGTCGATCCTTGCCAAACAGCTGGGTAGCCGATGAATTAAACCAGTTGTGGAACCAATCGGTTTCATTTAACCTGAACCGGCGTATCAACATGAAAAATAACCGGTACTTTGGTAATATTACATCCATTACTTATAATAATAAGAAATCGCAATATATCATCAATCGAAAGGACTTCAATTCCTACGATTTTGATACCGAAACTACTTCCGAACTGTTTGACTTTGACGATAACAGGTATGTTGAAAATATTCGTTTTGGCATATTGCAAAACTTTGCATTTTCTATCAATCCGAATAATCTCATAGAATTCAAAAATCTTTACAACCAGTTAAGTCAGTCTGAATATATACTTCGGACCGGCAGGAACTTCGATTTTGGATACAATCCTTACAATCATTCTTTTTACCAGATTTACAGGGGAATATATACAGGGCAACTCAGCGGTAATCATAAGTTTGGAAATAATAACAATATTGACTGGGTTGCAGGGTATGGTTTATCTTTCAGGGACGAACCCGACTACCGGCGTTACCGCTCTGATCTGGATACCATCACGGGAGAAAAAACACTATACGTTCCTGTCGGAGCCGCGGCAACCTATTTTTTGGGCAGGTTTTATTCCCATATGCAGGAAAACAATGTGACAATATCATTGAATTACTCGAAGAAGCTTGGAAAATCAGAGAGTCAGCGCATGCCCGCTATCAATGCAGGGTTATTCGCAGAATTTAAGGCTCGTGTCTTTAGCGGACGTAACTTAGGGTATGTCAGAAATGTTACGGGATTTGATACGGGGCTTCTGGATGTAACGATCGATTCATTGTTCCATCTTTCCAACATCAACCCGACTTATGGCATTATGATCGATGAGCAGACAAATTCCAGTGATTCTTATGATGCTTCAAATCTTAATGCGGCCGGCTATCTTTCTGTATTTATCCCGCTTTCTTCCCGTTTCAATGTTTCCGGTGGCATACGCCTGGAGCATAACAATCAGTCCTTGAATAGTTTCACATTGAGCGATGATCCGGTAAATGTGGATATGACCACCCTCAGCATTCTTCCTTCAGTCAACATCTCATACAGCCTTGGGGAAAAGATGCTTGTCAGGGCTGCTTACGGTAAGACGGTGAATCGTCCGGAATTCAGGGAACTGGCACCTTTTGGGTTTTATGATTTCAATTACAATCTCGTAAAGAAGGGGAGTGATACGATACGCTCTTCAACTATCCACAATGTAGACCTGCGCTGGGAATTTTATCCTTCCCCAACAGAAGTCATCAATTTCGGGATTTTTTATAAATATTTCATAGATCCGATCGAGACCTCATTTGTGCCCGGAGGCGGATCGGGTGGTATTAAAACTTTCACCTTTGCCAATGCCAAAGCGGCCACCAGCCTGGGCGTAGAAGCCGAAGTCAGAAAATCGCTAAAGGGTTACACAGGATCTGGTTTTGTCGACAGGCTCAGCTTGTTGTTCAATGCTGCTTTCATTTACAGCCAGGTAGAGCTGGGCGCTGCCGCCCTGGGGCAATCCATCAGCAGCAGGCCCATGTACGGCCAGTCACCCTATATCGTGAATGCAGGATTGTATTTTAATGATCCTATTACCACATTTAACATTGTACTCTTATATAATGTGATCGGTAAAAGAATATATATCGTTGGTTACGAAGATTACCCGGATATCTATGAGATGCCCAGGAATCTTCTGGATATGACGGTTACAAAAAATTTCGGAGAACATTGGGAGGTGAAATTTGGCATTTCAAATATACTCGCTGCACCAAGCTATCTGATCCAGGATGGCAACCAGGATGGGATCTTTGATCCGAAAACCGACCAGGTTATCCAAAGCTATATCGACCCCAGGAACTATTCTATCGGTATTACCTATTCTTTCTGATACTGTTTTTATCAGTTAGCATTGGCTTAACGGTCTGCTAATAATAACTTAATAATCAGCAGGGAATACTTAATCTTAAGTTAACGCAACCCTCACATCGCCTTCCTAATTTTGCTGAAAAATTCATAACCAAAATTTTGTAATTCTATGAACACAAAAGCATTTCGATTTTTTACGGCAGGGAAGATTATCGCCCTGGCACTCTTAGCTATGAGTGGATTTTTTGCAGGTTGCAATGACGATGATGACCAGGGGGCGGCTCCCGCTATGACTTTGTCCGCAGAAGCAGTTTCCAACATCATTGGAAATGAAGTGACAACGACTGTGACGATCAATGCGCCGGAAGGGTTGAAAACCCTTGTTATTCTCAAAAACGGCGCGCCTTTCAGCTCCGTGCCTTTCAACAATGAAACCAACACCACCTATGACTTCAAGTACTCAATTGAAGACCTACCGTTCGGAACGGTGATCAACTTTACATTCCAGGCCATTGATAAGCTTGACAGGACCTCTTCGATAAAAACTTTTGCCGTTACGATCATCTCCAAAGAGATTATTGAAGTAAGTGGTAATATCACCGGTAACGTAACCTGGAACGAAGACAAGATCTGGCGCCTGAACGGATTTGTCAGGGTACAGGATGGCGGAAAGCTGACCATAGAGCCCGGAACACTTGTCATTGGTGACCGCGAATCAAAGGGTACCCTCATCGTTCAGATGGGCGGGCAGATCTTTGCTGATGGCAAAGCTGATAAACCAATCGTGATGACTTCCGAAAGAGGCCCGGGCCTCCGCAACCCCGGCGACTGGGGCGGATTGGTGATGTGCGGCAGGGCGCGCAACAATATCACCGATGCAACCGGTCAGCCAACTGAACTGGAAGGTGGTTACGGCGGATTCCACGGTGGCACTAACGACAATGACAACTCCGGCATAGTCAGGTTTGTCCGTATAGAATTTGCCGGCATTCCCATCAACCCGAATGAAGAGGTTAACTCGCTGACCATGGGCAGCGTCGGCAGACAAACGATCATTGAAAATGTAATGTGCTCTTATGGCCTGGATGATGCTTATGAGTGGTTTGGCGGATCAGTGGATGGAAAATACCTCATTGCCTATCGTAACCTTGACGATGACCTGGATGTGGACCTGGGATTTTCAGGAAATATTCAGTACGCACTTTGCATCAGAGGTGTGACCTTGGCCGACCAATCAGGTTCAAACGGGTTTGAAGTCGATAACAACGGGACCGGCAGCAGTGCTACCCCTTTTACTACAGCTATTTTCGCCAATGTTACCATTGCCGGCGCCAAAGGCAACCGCGAAACCCCTATCAGCCTTCAGTTCCAGCACGCCGCCCAGCTCCGGAGGAACTCCAGGATATCTATTTACAACTCTGTTATGACCGGTTATCCCAACGGGCTGTATATTGATGATGATAAGCCGGGATCGGGACAGGCCTTCCTTGACAATGAACTTCAGATCAGGAATGTGATCCTTGCCGGTGTCGAGCATTGGGGAGGTAACGGGTACGGCTCCGCCGGTGATGTTTTTACAGGTACTCCTTCCAACGGAGCACAGCATCCGAACAACCCCAGGGGTGTGGCGCTGAAATCGCATGCCAACTTCCCCGGAGGCCAGGATGCTTATGAAGCCCACTTCAACACTGCCTCATTTAACAACAAGTTATTAGCCAAGTGGCAGGATGCAGGCTTAAACCCGAGCCTGTTTGATGAAGGTGTTGTCAATCCGCTTCCGCTGGCCGGCTCCATGCTGCTTAACGGCGCTAAATGGGACAATACCCCGAAAGCCGGCGCCTACTTCGACAAAGTATCTTTCATCGGAGCATTTGGCAATGATGATTGGACAGCCGACTGGGCCGAATGGAGATGCGATATCGTGACATACTTTTAATCCCCCCTATATATTCCCCGCTTTACAAAAACAAGAGGGTGCCTTCGTTTGTGAAGCACCTTCTTTATTTATCTTTGAAAATCATTTTTTTTCAAAATCAGGAATAATTATGAAGAATCTTTTAATAGTTGCATTGTTGACCGTCTTTGCATGGAGTTGTAACCTCAATACGGACAGCAACTCAAAGCAGGCACGCCGGGATTTACAGGAACAAATTTCTTTTGCCGAAAATCACAGGATTACCCATTATTTCCCTGAGGATATTGCCGATACCATCCTTGTCAATTCCGTGACTTTTATTGGCCGTAAACCGCCGGCGGCAACATCTTTTACCCGTTTCGAGCCGCAGTTCCGCAATTACTATATCGGTTATGCCCAATCATTTTCCTTCTACCTGTATCATATTACAGAGGACAGCACACATCTATTTTATATGATCAGGCCGGCCAGGAGCCTGGAAGGCATTACCCGCGGGGTAATCGGTCATTTCAGAATGAATTCCGATTATTCGCTATATGATTTTGAAGAAGTGGCCAATACCAGGATTAAACCCCGGGAGGAATTACAGCGTATCGGGGTTACTCTCTTCCGGGAATGGCTTGAAAACGGAAATATCGATCGCTACCTCCCCGACACAGCCATGATCGAATGGCCTGATGACAGGCTGAAGTATGATAAGGTTAAAAATGAATGGACGTATTTAGAGAGTTCTGAGTTCTGAGTTCTGAGTTCTGAGTTCTGACCACCGCATGACCACCGTATGACCACTATATGACTTCTCTCACTCTTCAACCCAATCCGCAAGGAAAAGATTGGTATCGCGGGTGCCGCCGTTGTGCCGGTTGGAGGAGAAGATCAGTTTGGTACCGTCGAATGAGAACATCGGGAAGGCGTCGAAGACGCTGTCGAAGGTGATCTGTTCCAGGCCGGTGCCGTCGAGGTTGATCAGGTACAGGTTAAACTGGTATCCCCTGTCGGAGGCATGGTTGGAGCTGAAAATGATCTTTTCCATGGAGGGGTGGAAATAGGGGGCCCAGTTGGCTTTGCCCAGGTTGGTGACCTGCCGCAGATCCGATCCGTCGGCATTGCAGACGAAGATCTCCATGTTGGTCGGCATCACCTGCCCGATGGCCAGAAGTTCCTTGTACACCCGGATATCTTCTTCCGTTTTCGGCCGGGAAGCCCGGAAGACGATCATGCTGCCATCCTGCGAGAAGAACGCCCCGCCGTCGTAGCCCAGTTCATGCGTGATCTGGCGGACATCACTGCCGTCGATGTTCATGGTGAAGAGTTCCAGGTCGCCGGTACGCATCGATGTGAAAACGATTTTATCGCCTTTGGGCGACACGGTGGCTTCGGCGTCATACCCCGGCTCACGTGTCAGCGTATCGATGATATTGCCTTTGAGGTCAGCGACGTAAATATCATAATCTTCGTAGATGGGCCAGATGTACGTGCCGTCTTCCCGGCGCGGAGGGACGTGCGGGCAGGCATGGTCGCCCGCATGAGTGGAAGCGAACAGGATGGAAGTGTCGCCCGGCATGAAAAATGCACAGGTGGTGCGGCCCATCCCCGTGCTGATCATCTGGGGCAGTTTTCTGCCCATGTCGGCTTTGTCCAGCTCAACATAAAAGATCTGGTCGCATTCCAGGTCCCAGGCGGGGTTGTTCGACTGAAAGGTGATTTTTGTGTCATCGAAGCTGAAATAGGCCTCGGCATTATCGCCGCCGAAAGTAAGCTGGCGCATATTGGCCAGGTATTTTTCCTGTGGATAACGCAGCGAGTCGGAGATTTCACCGGTCGTCATATCAGTACGTTCAGATGTGCCGGCTGGTTGGTAAACGTTCTGACATGCAGTGATCAGAAATATTAAAATCAGAAAGAATAAAGTATTTTTCATATCTATATTAATTTGACTGCAAAGCTATAAAAATCCAAAAAATTTAGTTAATATCCGGAATGAATTTATACATTTGCCCTGATGAAGATGCGATAAGAGATTCATGAAGGCATTATTTCACCGGAAGTTCCTCGAACATAACATAGACAGCGAAGCCGAAGGGGCCTACCGTTTGCAGGGATACACAAACTGCTGCGAAGCGCCGGAAATAAACGGCGAAGAGTATCTGGAGATGGTCCACACCCCCCGCTATATTGAATACGTGCGGAATGCCTGCCAGCAAAGTGAATACCTGGCGGAGGTGATGCTCACGCCGTCCAGCTATGAGGCAGCCCTGCTGGCGGTTGGGCTTACGGTTCATGCTTCCGAAAACGGCGATTTTGCGGTGGTCAGGCCACCGGGTCACCATGCCATGCGCGAAAGGGCTTCCGGCTTTTGCTTTTTTAACAATATCGCTATCGCTGCACAGATACTCGTCAACGAAGGCAAAAAGGTTTTCATCTTTGATATCGATGGACATCATGGCGACGGTACACAGTCGATCTTCTATGATTCCGATAAGGTACTCTACATCTCCATACACCAGCATTATGCCTTTCCTTTCACCGGCTTTCCCATTGAAACAGGTACGGGCCCGGGAACCGGCTTTACGTTGAACTTTCCGCTGATCTCCGGCAGCGGCGATAAAGAATTTCTCGAAGCGGTGGATAAGGCCATCATCAGGGCCAGGCAGTTCGCTCCCGATGTGGTGGGCGTATCAGCGGGTTTTGACGCTTATGCCAAAGACAAGCTGCTGGGGCTGCAATTATCGCAACGCGCTTACTACGAGTGTGCCTTCCGCCTGCGCCGCGCTTTCAGCAACATTTTCGCCGTCCTCGAAGGAGGATACCATAACGATATCAAGAAATGCATCGACCAGTTCATCGAAGGTATCCACAACGGGGCTAAACCGCCTGTGCTGAAGTGGGATACTGATATGTCTATTGGGTAATTTTTTAAAAATCCAGCCCCAGGCTGAGATAGAATTTGGGCTTCAGTACCCTACCTTCTTCGACGCCCCAGGCCAGGTCGCCGCGAAGGAAATAGCCGAAAACACGCGTCCGCAGCCCGAACCCGAACCCGCCGATCAGCGGTTCTTTTTGTTCCCTGATCTTGATCCAGAGGGAACCATCCTGGATATACCGGATGTAAAATGAATTCTCTTCGGAATAGGGATTATCTCCTGCCCAGGCCAGCCCTATATCGCCGAACCCGATCAACTGCAAATTGTTGAGGAAATCGGATTTGATCGGACGGTTCAGAAAATAACGGATGACCGGAAAGCGCAGTTCAGAGTTGATCACCACGAAATTGTTGCCGTTCCGGGCGTTTTGGTTGAATCCGCGCATATTGGTGGCCAGCGTCTGGTATGCGTAATTCTGTGAGTAATCGATTGGGGTGGAGGTTTCAAATTCAGGAGCCAGTATCCAGTTATCCACGCCGCCCATGTAATACAACAGTTTGTTTTTTCCAAATGAGGTACTGGCAGCAATCCGGTTCGCCCAGATGAAAGTCCGGTGGATTCGCTGGTAGTTCCGGATGTCCAGCCCTGCTACGAACATGCTCTTATTGGACTCAAACAGAAAATCATATAAATTGAAAGGTTTACTATACTCGAAAATTTGCGTGTATTCTCCAAAAATTTTGAAGCGCGTACCTGTCATCAGGTTCAGCCCCAGATCGTGGGTATCGTCGTATATGACCTCCCCTTTTAATCCACCCCAGTATTCATTCTGGTCGGGTTCTCTCAACGCCGGCTCATTGGTCGACAGCCAGGTCGATTTCTGGTACCTGACATTGGCTGTGCCGCGCACCGCAAGCACCGGTGAGAACGGGTATGTCAAAACATAATGTAGCTGATAGGAACGGTATTGCAGGATGAAAGTGTAAAACCCGAAATAATATTCGTCTTCCGATGCCTGTCTTACGATGATGACCTCTTTGTCAAGCCTCTTTTTCAGGTTGGCGTAGCTGAAGATGTATTCGATGTTATTCAGATTCAATGGTATGCGGAAACCGCCGACGATCCGGTGGTCTTCCAGCAGGTCGGTGATGCCGATCTGGAAAAAGCCATTCAAACCGGTAAGGTTAACCGTATTACCGACTCCTCCGCCAAAGGGCTGGTAGAAGTAATTCAAAGAAACGAAATCCAGTTGCGCCGCCATCTCGTTGATGAAGTATTCCACCCGGTAATTCAGCCTTTTTGGCACCACAAAACCCTCTTTGTCATCAACGGTAACTTTTCCATTGGATGAGGCGGCAGTAGTCGTATCATGCACACCTAATTTGATAAAGGCCTGTTTGTCGAAAACGTAATTCCCGAAATCGATTTCAGCGCCCTTTGCTTCAGGTTGTACTAACTTCAACGTATCTTCGGTGAACACATTCCGGAATTTTTTCGTGTAGGGTCCGTGTATCGATATTGCGTCGAGCGCTTTCTTTTCTTCTTTGACCGTTTCAGCCACTTCTACCACCGTTTTCCGGAATGAAGTCTGGCCAAGGATAATCGGTCCAGGCCTGTCCGGAGGTATATATTCCTCTGCCTGCAGCAGGTATTTCCCGTCATGGAAGACCACCTGGCTCAACCATGATGAGGCCGGATCGTAATGGTGGTCGAGGATACTCCTGGCATTGTTTGTGGCCGGGTAAGTTTCGGAGAAATAACGGTAGTGGATGGTCGTATCCACGTGGCTGATGGTACTGTCGAACCGTCCGATGTAGCGGTTGTTGATGCCGTTTTCGTCGCTCAGGAAGATAAACTTGCCCTGATCCACCATCATGGGGCGCATCTCGTTGCCCAATGGTGTCTGAGTGACCTGGCGCAACGTGTTGCCCCTTTCGCTGCGGATCAGCAGGAAAAGGTCGGTCGTGGAAGGCACCGATGCCGGCGCATCCTCGATCTTTTCCCACCGCAGTTTCTCATCGGGCCTGTTGGACACAAAGAGTATCCTGTCCGCACTGCCGGCAAAAACAGGATGCAGGTCATCGTAAATATCATTGGTCAGTTGCTGGTGTGCGCGGGAGGCTATGTTAAAAAGATAAAGATCACTCTGGCCCAGCTCCACGGCAGAGAAAACAAAGAACCGGCCATCCGGTGAATAGGAGAAATCGACGATCTTTTCATAATTATAGAGGATAAAGTGCTCCAGCCTGTTTTCATCGATATTATAGAAATACATATATATTTCCCCTCTTCTTTCTACGATGAAAGTCAGCAGTTTGCCCATCGGGTGCCAGGTGAGCAACGGATAGGTGTAATCAACCTTTTCTTCCAGCCTGAACCCGCCCCGGAAAACGCATCTCCTTTTCCCGGTAGACATATCCTGGAACATGATCTTATAACGCCCCAGCTCCATCTCTACCCATGCGGCATGACTTCTGCCGGGACTGAAACTGAACCGGGTGTAAACGCGGTCTTTTTTGATTTTTTTCTGGAAGAAATCTGTCCTGATCTCTTTTTCAGCCTCTTCGGCCATGTATATCCCCCTGAAATGTTCCAGGCAATCGCTCACCAGTGTCTTGTAGGAAACGCCGATCACATAAAGGAAACCGTTTTCAACGCTCCGGCTGATCTGCGTCATAGCCACAATGTCGGTCAATGCCTGGCGGCCGTATTTCTCATGGATGAATTTCCAAAGCATGTGCCCGGCATATAATGCATCTTCACCGGTGAGCCGGTTCAGCTTGTCATATTTACCCGATACAATGCCGTCTTTTACCCGGTTATCGATCGTTACGCTCCATTCATCCGAGAGGAATGAGACCAATCCCTGTTTGTACCATTCGGGAAGCGTGAATAATGCGGTATTCTTTATCTGCGAGCCGACGCTGGTACCATAAAAGGCCTGGTCGATCAGTACATGGGCGATCCCGGCGCGGATCTGCCGCTGAAAGTCACGCTGCTCGCCATTGAAGTACAAAAACACCTTGCTGCCGGAGATGTGGGCAATACCGCCGGTGTTATAATTAATTTCGCCTGTCAGGCCGATATTGCTCTGCTTCAGGTCGGTCAGGTTGTTAAATACGATGAACTGTATCTTCTGGTTCAGGCCCGTCTGCAGTTTCCGTTCCATCAGCGGGATCTGCTCCAGGGCGTATTTTGCAGTGGAAATCGCCAGCTCCCGGCCGTTCAGGTAAAAATAGATGTCGAAGTCGTCAAACTTGTAATAAGTCCAAAGGAAATCCTTGTACTGGATGCGGTTTTTCCCGAAGCTCATCTGGGAACCGTTGTAAAACTGGGAGGATGCCGGGGAAAAACTAACGATCAGCAGCATCAACGCCAACGCCCTGACGATCATTGCATTAATTTTGATTTCCCATTTTGTAAACATCCGGCTAAAACATTCCCGTTTCAAAACACTAAATTAAACCAAAAAAACGTGAGAATGTTGTTTAAAAGGTGAATTGTTATCTTTGCAACCCAACCCCCACCCCGTGAGGCTGTATCAGGAGTCGTTCCATACCATCTTTTTTGTGCTCCGACGGGTGAACCCGTCGGTTCCAATTTTTGCAACATATTCGGAACCAACGGGTTTACCCGTTGGTGCAAGAATAATAAACGGCATACAACAATGTAAAAACGACTTCTGATACACCCTCAGAAAGGGTGGGGGCTTAAATTTAATCACAATGCTACAACTAAATAGATTCACCTTTAACGCATTTCAGGTCAATACCTACATTTTGTGGGATGAAACCAAAGAATGTGCCATAATCGATCCTGGTTGCTTCGGGCAATGGGAGCAGGATGAGATCACGGGTTTTATCATGAAAGAGGGACTGAAACCCGTCCGGTTGATCAATACGCACCTGCATATAGATCACATTGCCGGGATGGCTTTCATCAGCAAGCAATACAATCTTCAGCCTGAAGCCCATTTCGGCGGTATCTTATTTGTCAGGAATGCTGAAAAGACCGGGTATATTTATGGCTTCGACGGGCTGGAGACCGTTGACCCGGCAAAAACACTGTCAGAGGGCGATGTCATCCGGTTTGGCAACAGCGAGCTGGCGGTAGTCGAAACCCCCGGCCATGCCGACGGCAGCGTTTGCCTGATCAGCCACAACGACCGCTTTGTGATCACCGGCGATGTCCTTTTCTACCAGAGCATCGGCCGCACCGATCTGCCCACCGGCAACTACGACCTGCTCATAAAAAACATCCGGGAAAAGCTCCTCACCCTGCCGCACGATTACAAGGTATACCCCGGCCATGGCCCCGAAACCACCATCGGCTTCGAAGCATACAGCAACCCGTTTCTTGCAGATCTGGGGTATTAGCAATATAGCCAGCGGATCCCTCCTTCGCCGGGATGACGCATAGGGCATTGGGGGATTGGGGGATTGGGGGATTGGGGGATTTTGATTTGGAATTCGGAGTCCGGAATCCGGAATTAAACTTATATTCCTTATCTTTGAATCCCCAACATCCAACCAATGCATCCAACCAGGGACGAGGCTTTTGAAAAGATCCGGCAGCTTGTCGAACGCTTCAGCGAGCACCGGGAAGAATATAAACGTTCCGGGTTCAACGAGCACCAGACGCGGATCGATTACATCAACCCCTTTTTCAAGGCCCTGGGATGGGATATGGACAATGCGCAGGGGCTTGCCGAAGCTTACCGCGAGGTGATCCATGAAGACAAGCTGAAAATCGGCAAGGCCACCAAAGCGCCCGATTACGCCTTTACGCTCTATGGCCAGCGCAAGTTCTTCGTGGATGCCAAAAAGCCTTCGGTGAATATCCGGGACGACATGGCGCCCGCATACCAGGTGCGCCGCTATGGCTGGAGCGCCAAGGTGCCCGTTTCGGTCGTGACCGATTTCGAGGAATTCGCCGTGTATGACTGCACCAAAAAGCCCGGCCCGGCCGATAAAGCCTCTGTGGGCCGGATCAAATACCTGACCTTCGACCAGTACCTTTCCGAATTCGATTTCCTGTGGGATGTGTTTGGCAGGGAAAACCTGCCGAAAGGGCGTTTCGACCGGTTCGTGCAAAGCGATACCGCCAAAAAAGGCACGGCTACGGTGGATGAGGAGTTTCTGAAATCGATCGAGTCGTGGCGCACCTACCTGGCCACCAGCATCGCCCTGCGCAACAGGCAGCTCGGCGAAGAGGAACTGAACTATGCCGTGCAGAAGACCATCGACCGCATCATTTTCCTGCGCATGTGCGAAGACAGGGG
>JAHYJL010000060.1 GCA_019429045.1 Bacteroidales bacterium | reverse complement strand
TCATGAACATACCACGGCTTTTCTACCATCAATGCTTTGGCAAATAATTCTTTTTGGGTTAACATATATTTTACTTTACTTTTTAGTTTTTTGTGTAAATTTACCCATTCACTTTTACAAAGAACCATTTTTTTTAACATGGCGCATGGATATTGGTTTGAATTGGCCAGTGTAAGCAATTTAGGAGCGGAAGTCAAGGAAAAAATTGATTTTTTTTCAACACCACGGGGTATGTTTACTGTTTTTCCGGATTAACAGGTAGGAGCTCCATCCCCTGTTATTTTTCAACAGCATTATATTGATAAGTTTCCCGGTTTGCCCGTAAAATAAAGGTTTCCTGATGTACTTTTGCACCACATTCTGAAAAAGTGACGGCGGAAAAATATACAGAAGACAGCGTACGGTCGCTCGACTGGCGGGAACATATCCGGCTGCGGCCCGGGATGTATATCGGCAAACTGGGCGATGGCGCCGCACAGGACGATGGTATCTACGTGCTGGTGAAAGAGATCATCGACAACGCCATCGATGAGCACGTAATGGGGCACGGTAACCGCATTGACCTGACAATCAAAGAAAAGACAGTCACTATCCGCGATTACGGCCGCGGCATGCCGCTGGGCAAGGTGATCGACTGCGTTTCGAAGATTAACACAGGCGCGAAATATGACTCGAAAGTCTTTAAGAAAGCCGTCGGATTGAACGGCGTGGGTTCCAAAGCGGTGAATGCCCTGTCAGGGTATTTTAAGGCGCAATCGGTGCGCGAAGGCAAGACCAAAGTCGTTGAATACCAGCGGGGAGAGCTGTTAAAAGATCATGCAATCGCCGAATGTGACCAGCCGCAGGGAACGGAAATCACCTTTATCCCGGATGAATCTGTCTTCGGGAACTTTCACTACATCCCCGAATACGTCGAAAAACTACTATGGAATTACGCTTTCCTGAATAACGCCCTCACACTGATCTTCAACGGGGGGAAATTCCAGGCCCGGAACGGACTGCTCGACCTGCTCAATTTGTACCTTAACGGCAACGGCGGCGCACTCTACCCTATCATCCACATCAAGGACGACGACTTCGAATGTGCCTTCACCCACAGCTCCAAACAATACGGCGAAGAATACTATTCCTTCGTCAACGGCCAGTTTACCCCCCAGGGCGGTACGCACCTGCAAACCTTCCGCGAAGCCATCGTCAAAACCATCCGTGAATTCTTCAACAAGGATTACGATACCAACGATATCCGCACTTCCATCATCGCCGCCATCAGCCTGAAGGTCTCCGAACCGGTCTTCGAATCGCAGACCAAGACCAAGCTGGGCTCGATGCACATGGAACCCAACGGACAGACCATCCGGAACTACATCATGGACATTATCAAGAAACATCTTGACAATTACCTCCATATGAACCCGGAAACGGCTGAAGCGCTGCAGCTCAAGATCATGCAATCGGAAAAGGAGCGGAAAGATATGGCCGATATCAAGAAACTGGCCAAAGAAAGCGTGAAAAAAGCCAGCCTGCACAACAAGAAGCTGCGCGACTGCAAGGTTCATTACAACACCAACCACGAAGACCGGCTGGAGAGCACTATTTTCATCACCGAGGGCGACAGCGCCAGCGGTTCCATAACGAAAGCCAGGACTGTCAGCACGCAGGCGGTATTCAGCCTGAAAGGCAAACCCCTGAACGTTTACGGGCTGACCAAGCGGATCGTTTACCAGAACGAGGAATTCAACCTGCTGCAATCGGCGCTGAACATCGACGAAAGCCTGGAAAACCTGCGCTACAACCACGTAGTCATTGCTACTGATGCAGACGTCGACGGCATGCACATCCGGCTGCTGCTCATGACCTTCTTCCTGCAGTTTTACCCTGATCTCGTCAAGACAGGGCATCTCTATATCCTTCAAACCCCGCTCTTCCGGGTGCGCAATAAAAAAGAGACCATCTATTGCTATTCCATGGAAGAAAAGCTGGAAGCGCTCCAAAAACTTGGCCAGAACGCCGAGATCACCCGCTTCAAAGGACTGGGTGAAATATCCCCCGGCGAGTTCGGCTATTTCATCGGTTCCAACATGCGCCTGGAACCGGTCCTGATGGAGCGCGAATCATCCATTAAAACCCTGCTGGAATTCTACATGGGCAAGAACACCCCGCACAGGCAGAATTTCATCATTGATAATCTGAGGGTTGAGGAAGAACCGACTGAAATAAGTGTTGAGGTTTAAGGTTTGAGGTTTAAGTTCGGGTATTTTTTTTATTTAATCAAGTCCCCCACTTAAACCTTAAAACTTAAACCTTAAACCTAACTTCTTGAATGCTTTCCCTATCCCGTCGATAATATCGCCCGCCAACAGGGACTCCATCCCTCTCTTTTTGGCGGCCAGGTCGCCGGCGAGGCCGTGCAGGTAAACCCCGAGGATACAGGCGTCCCGGGCTGTATATTTTTGTGCTAATAACCCCAGGATGAGCCCGGTGAGGACATCCCCCGTGCCACCGGTGGCCATGCCGGGATTGCCGGTGGTATTGAAACAGCAAACGCCATCGGGTCCGCAGGTGCAGGTGTGGGCGCCTTTCAGCACGACATACACGCCGTATTTGATGCAGAATTCCCGCTGCAACTGGTTGCGGTGAAAATCGTTCCTCGATTTTCCGACAAGTCTTTCAAATTCTTTCGGATGCGGCGTAAAAATGCTGTTTTTTGGAATAAAAGACAGCCAGGTCTTGTTTTCGCCCAGTATGGTGATGGCATCGGCATCGAAAAGGAGCGGCACGGTCGTATCCTGGATCAGCAGCTTCAGTGCGCTGACCGTTTGCCGGGCGAAGCCGATACCCGGGCCGATCGCAATGGCGCTGAACGGCGCCAGGCCGGGATGCCGGGTGAAAAACTCTTCATGCGGATCGATGGTGACCATCGCTTCGGGAACGGCGGTTTGAATCACCAGGTACCCTTTGCCCGGGGTATGTGTATGCAACAACCCCACCCCGGAACGCAGACAGGCCCGGGAAGCCATGACGGATGCCCCCATCTTCCCATAACTGCCGGCGATCAATAAGGCATGGCCATAATGGCCTTTGTGTGAAAACTTTGTCCGCGGCTTCAATAGTCCCCTGGCGTACTGCCTTGTCACCAAATGGTTCTTTACCTCGACCTTCTCAATAAAATCCTGGTGAAGTCCGATATCGAGAATTTTCCAATCGCCCGCGAAAACATCATTCTCCGCAAACATGAATGCCATTTTCGGGAACTGAAAGGTCAGGGTATAATCGGCTTTAACCACCAGGCCTGCCTTTTCATCGGTATGGGTATCGCCAAAAAGTCCGGAGGGCATGTCAATGGCTACCACCAAGGCTTTGCTGCCGTTTATGTGGCGGATGACCTTCGCGGCCAACTCTTCCGCCGGTTTATGCAAGCCCGAACCGAAAATTGCATCGATGACCACATCCTTATCACCGATTTGAGGAAGCCGGCTTTTTTCCGTCAGATCGGCCACGCTGACGGTCGGGCAATCCTTCAACCTGTCATGATTGACCTGGAAATCTTCACTGCCTTTGGGAGAAAACCTCACAACGTAAACTTCCACATTCAGGTTGTACTGTCCCAGCAGCCGGGCGATCACCAGGCCGTCGCCGCCGTTGTTTCCCGTACCGCAAAAGATCAGTACCCTTTGCTGGCTGTCAATGCGTTTCCGGAGCCACTGGTAACATTCCTTCGCGGCGCGCTCCATCAGATCGATAGAAGCAACAGGTTCATTATCAATCGTATAATCGTCAGCTTCGCGGATTTTATCGACAGGTAAGATTTTCATAGTTACGAATTTAGGTGATAAATTTACGAATAACTTTTTATTGTTTAACAGGGATGGAGTCCCTGTCCCGGAGGGACTCCATCCCTATGGTCAATACAAAACCGCCCATCGCCCATGTGAACGTCAACATTGGTATATGGAATATCCAATTTCCTAAATACCAGGGGGCAAATCCGCATGGGCGATGGGCGATGGAATATGGTCGATTTTTTAATCCATTAACGACTAATTTGCCATTTTCCTTAATACTATAGCACACCGAATCCCTGTTACCAATGGTTTATTTATATTCCCTCTCAAAATTAGCAGTAAACTGAAAAATATCAAGCAATAAATCATAACTGGCTTTATTACTAGATCCAATGCAGGGCTTTGTACTGTTCGATAAAGATTCCTCCTCTCCCGACTAAGTCGGGATCGTCGGAATGACGGCATTTTATGTTATTAAAAGAGAGGGTTTTAGCTGCCGGCCGGCAGCTAAAACCCTCTCTCTCTATTTCTCCGTCCATACCGTCATTCCGATCCGCCAGCCGGCGGAGAGGAATCTGTTTGCTTTTTCGCATGTCAAAATGTCAAATTGTCAATAATCCCGAAGACAACGGACACTGAAACCGTATTCCTTGACGTAGCTGACCCGGCTTACTTCCGGAAAGTAGTAATCGAGGAAACGGTACCATGCGTAGTTGCTGTCCTCCGAAGATGACCACCAGAAGCCGAAGAAGCCAACATCGAAGAAGTAACCATTGCCGTCGCAGTCGCCACCGGGCAGACCTGAAAAGCCGAACAGGTCGGTGCCGTTGCCATTTGCATACCAGCCGCTGGTGGTCTTCAGGTTCGTCCCGGCATCAGTTCCACGATAATTATAAGTATCCCATTCCAGATCACCAATCCCATACTGGCTGTCCACCGCCCCTTCCAGCACCTTCCATTCCTCATCGGTGGGCAGGTGCCAGCCCGGCGGGCAGATGCCACGGGAACCCTGCTGGGTGGTGTACTGCATCATCTCCCACCACTGGTACAGACCGCCGTACTTGGTGCAACTGTCGGGTTGGTTGTTGTAGCAGTACTTTTCGATGGTTCCATTGTTTGATTGATTTTGGCTTCCAGGTATCATCGTGCCCACATTAAGGTTTTCTTTCAGCCAGCACTGGCTGAAGATCTGGATGGTGTTGTACACCTGTCCTTCGTATTCCACCGTGGGCGTTCCCGGGCAGGGGATGTTGGTGGCGAACTGGAAGGTGTAGGTGGTGCTTTCCTGCGGGGCATCCAGCACGCCGGATTCAAGGCCGTTGGCGTAGCCGATGCAAAGCAGTTCATCGCCGGGAGTGAAAGCCAGTTCACCCGGCACTACCAGCGTTGTATCCGGCCAATAGATCATGGTTTCTCCACCCTGGGTGCGGTTCATCACCTTGATACTATCGAGCTGAACAAAGCTGGCGTTATTTACCGCTGTGAAGGTTAATTCGATGGTAGGGATGATGATCTCATCCCGAAGACAACGAACACTGAAACCGTAGTCCTTGCCGTAGTAGCCCCGGCCTACTCCCGGACTGCCGTAAGAGAGGTAACGGAACCATGCGCCGTCGTCGTACTCCGTCGAGGTCCACCAGAGGCCGCCGTAGCCAACACTGCCGAAGTACCCACCGTCGACGCGGTGGCCACCGGGCAGATCTGAGAAGCCGAACAGGTCGGTGCCGTTGCCATTTGCATACCAGCCGCTGGTGGTCTTCAGGTTCGTCCCGGCATCATAACCGCGATATTCATAATCATCCCAGGTATTGTTTCCGATCCCATACTGGCTGTCCACCGCTCCTTCAAGCACTTTCCACTCCTCGTCGGTGGGCAGGTGCCAGCCCGGCGGGCAGATGCCCCGGGCGCCCTGCTGGGTGGTGTACTGCATCATTTCATCCCACTGGTAAAGGCCTCCATACTTGGTGCAACTGTCGGGGTGGTTGTTGTAGCAGTACTTTTCCAGGATTCCATTGTTCGATTGGTTTTGGTTCCCCGGTATCATCGTGCCCACATTAAGGTTCTCCTTCAGCCAGCACTGGCTGAAAATCTGGATGGTGTTGTACACTTGTCCTTCGTATTCCACCGTGGGCATTCCCGGGCAGGGGATGTTGGTGGCGAACTGGAAGGTGTAGGCCTGGTTTTCCTGCGGGGCATCCAGCATGCCGGATTGCAGGGAGTCCGAATAGCCGACATACAGCAGTTCATCCCCAGGACTGAAGGAGAAATCCTGGATATCTTCTATTGCCTTAAGCTGTGGAAAATAATCATCACTGCCGGTGTATTCCAGTGTAGCGGTCCCACCGGAATGGAATCCCGCCTGCAGGATCTTGATGCTGCTGCACTGTCCCTGCCAGCGGGCAGTGAAAAAATACAGGCTACTGTTTCCGGGAGTGAACCGGAACGAGTGTTTTCCTTTATCCAGAACCCTTTCAGTTTGGACAAGCACCCGCCCCAGGATATCGGTTACGGTGATGCTGACCTTATCCTTCTCAGGAACATACAGCGACACGATTGTCCAGTCTGCCACCGGGTTGGGGTAATTCTGAAAGACCTGGAATGAATTTTCTCCTTTGGAAATCTCAGGGATTCCAACATAGTAAATGGATAACACCGTATCGGGCCAATACAGCACCGTATCGCCCCCCTGGGTGCGGTTCATCACTTTAATACTGTCGAGCTGCACATAGACACCGTTGTTCTCAGCGGTGAAAGTGAGCTCCAGGGTGGGGCGCTGGGAAAACAAGCCCAGCGAAATCGTTGCAAAAAATGCAAAAAGGGTGATTTTTTTTAGCATGGCGCATGGATCTTGGTTTGAGTTAGCTAATATAGGCAATTTTAGACCGTAAGTCAAGGAACAAATGCGGGCAGATGTTTAACAGGGACTCCATCCCTTTTCACAGGGACTCCATCCCGGTGCACAGGGAAAGATGCCAGCGGCATCAAATATTGATAGATAAACGAAAACCAGAAATAAATACGACCCCGGCCGGGGTCGAATATTCCAATTGCGAACATATCTGCTATAAATGTTTGAACCCGATGGGTTCGGTTGTTGGCAATTCTTGGATCAAATTTGAATCCAAGAGGTTGTATTAAAAGTCAAAAAGTCTCGTTTTTTTAGTAGTCCGACGACTGAAGCCGTCGGTTCCAACCTTTGTAACATACTCGGAACCAACGGCTTTAGTCGTTGGAGCACGACCAAAATCCAGGCAGTAAGTCGATTGCATAGACTTTTGATACACCCTCTAATTTTATTTAGCTTTTTGCCATCCTTTGTTTAATTTTGACGGGAAATGGCAAGAAAACAAATAAAACAGCCCCTGCCCTTTTTCGAAAAGGTCGCGATCCTGGATGCCGGGGCCGAGGGCAAAGCGGTGGCCCGGGTGGATAACCGGGTCATCTTCGTCCCATACGCCGTTCCGGGGGATGTAGTGGATTTGCAGGTCACCGGGAAGAAGAAGTCGTATTATGAAGCCAGGATCACTGCAATGCACAGACCATCGCCGTGGCGGATTGATCCCGTCTGCCGGCACTTCGGGCTGTGCGGCGGGTGCCGCTGGCAGAACATGGACTATTCCCGGCAGCTTCACCACAAGCAAAAACAGGTGAAAGAAAGCTTCGACCGCATCGGGAAGTTTGATTACCCGGAGATCAGGCCCATTATCCCCTCCGATCCCATCTATTTCTACCGGAACAAGCTGGATTATACCTTCTCCAACCGGAAGTGGCACATCGACCTGAGACCTGAAGGAGAAACACACATCCATTCCAACGGGCTGGGATTTCATTTGCCGGGCAGGTTTGACCGGGTACTCGATATCGAAAAATGCCATTTGCAGGCCGATCCCTCCAATGATATCAGGCTGAAAGCCAGGAAATTTGCCCTTTCGGAAGAACTGAGCTTTTACGATGTCAAAACCTGGGAGGGGCTTCTCAGGAACCTGATCATCCGGAACACCACCACCGGGAAATGGATGGTTATTATGGTCTTCAGGGATGATGATGAAGAGATTATCCGGAAATTCATGACACACCTGCAAAACAATTTTCCGGAGATTACTTCCCTGATGTATGCCATCAACCCGAAGAGGAACGATGATATTTCCAACCTGGAGATCAGGCTTTTCCATGGAAATCCTTATCTCATCGAAGTACTGCCGGCCTTTCACAGCGGTCATCCGCCACTGAAATTCAAGATCGGTCCGGTGTCCTTCTTTCAGACCAATGCCCGGCAGGCGGAAAAGTTATACCGGGTGGCCGCGGAATTCGCTGATTTCAAAGGTGATGAACTGGTGTACGATCTCTATTCCGGCACCGGGACCATTGCCTGCTACATAGCGCCGTATGTCAAAAAAGTTGTCGGCCTTGAATACATCCCTTCGGCGGTTACAGATGCCGAAGAGAATGCCCGGCTGAACGGTTTCAACAATACGGCCTTCCATTCAGGGGACATTGCGAAGATCATGAACGATGATTTTTTCCATGCAAACGGCCCACCCGGTATCATCATCACCGATCCACCCCGCGCCGGCATGCATGAAAAGGTTGTCCGGCAGATCCTCCAGGCCCGCCCGGCAAAGATCGTTTACGTCAGCTGCAACCCCGCCACCCAGGCACGGGATATCAAGATCCTGGCAGACCATTACCGGGTCACCGAGGTGCAGCCTGTCGACATGTTCCCGCACACCCAGCATGTGGAGAATGTGGTGGTGATGGAGAAGAGTGATGAGTAGAAGAAAGTTCTCTCAAGACATACTGGGTCTGGCTGACAGGTTTACAATATCCTTCACCAAAAGCTCCAGGTCCAACGTTTCCTCTTTGACACAGATCCTGGCTTTTTCATAAAACCTGCGCCTGGACTCCATATGTTCCCGGATAAAAGCCGGCAGTTTCTCCGGTGGAATATTTTTTAGCAACGGACGGCTTTCATATTTTTCCGCAAGCCGCTTCATTACTGTCTGGTAACCGGTATCGAGAAATATCGTGATCCCGCTCCGGTTCATCAATTCAATGTTATCCTCAAAGCATGCCGTGCCTCCCCCGGCTGCAATTACCGTATTCCTGTCTTCAATATGGTTGAGAAGGATTTCCCGTTCCATTTTACGAAATGCTGTTTCGCCATTTTTCTCAAAATAGGCAGAAATAGTGTACCCGGTGGAGATCTCAATCATTTCATCCAGGTCGTAAAAACGATAATCAAGGTGTGTGGCAATCATTTTGCCCAGCGTCGTTTTTCCGGCACCCATGTATCCTATGACGAAGATCAACATGAAGGGTTAGATGTGTAAAGATCAGTTTTGAAGCCGGATATTGGTCGTAATACCCGATTTGATCTCGAAGGATCTTTCAATTGTAAAGATCGACCGGTCATGAAAGCGGGAGCGGTAAACGGCGCGGTATTTTCCGGGCATAATGACCAGGGATTCCTGTGATTGTCCGGTGTCCCGCAAATTATACACTAATTCCAGCTTACCATCCCTTTCGATATAAAGGCCTCCATAACCGCGGGATGGTTTTTGCACCACTACGATGCCGGGCACCGGTATATCCACCGTTGTTGTATGACTTTGTTCAATTTTGATATCATTTATATAAAATCTGGGCAGGCTCAAGACCTCAATATGATAAGTCCCGGTGATATATTTTTCGGGTTGATCAATATCCAGAACATTGACTGTCTCCATACTGCCATTCCTTCTGATGATGCATTTCATGGATTTCAATACTGTGCTCTGGGTATTCATTTTCAGGTGAAGAAACCCCTGAGGCACGTTGACCGGAATAATCGAATGCATTCCCGGATTCAGCCGGATACTGTCGACATGAACGGGTGGAATGGTATGCACAATGATATCATAGGTGATCAGCGGATCGATGACCAGCGTATCGGGCAGGCCGAAGCTATTCATGGTATGGATGAAATTATACCTGATTTTCCCGGTATAATTGTCAGAAAAGGTCATATTGACATTCGTTTCGGTAGGCCGGTTGTTGGCATCCAGCAGGTTGACCTGGGTTGTAGTGGGATTGAGCGCCCGTGAGACGACGATATTGAGGGCCTGGTTGAATTGCGTTTCGCTGGAAGCATCGAAATAGGTGCCTACGCAACCAAAGGCTTTTTCAAAATTGGTCCCGATACCGATAATGAAAGGCCGCAGTGCGATACCGTTTTTCTGGAGATATTCCGATGCGGCGCACGGATCCCCGCCACATTCTTCAATACCGTCGGTGATCAGCACGATAATGTTACGGCAGTTATCACAAGGGGGGAAATCGTCTGCTGTCTGCTGCAATGCGTAGGCAATGGGCGATGTCCCCTTGGGGACAATGGACTCCAGGCGGCTTTTGATCCGATTGAAATTATCTTTAGCAAAAGGAACCTCCAGTTTTGTATCGTTACAAACCTGTGGCGGATAAGAATGCTGATGCCCGTACAACCGCAACGCAACCTCAAGGTCTTTAATATTACTCAGGCTGTCCAGCACTTTATACATTATGTTGCGGGCAATATTTATCTTCATATCACTTTGCCAACGTCCGTACATGCTCTGGGATACGTCGAACACAAACAGGATACGTGTCAGTGGTTTATCGGAAGGAGTACTGACAGGCCTTTGCTGTACCTGGGCATTAACCCCAAATCCGCTGATGAAAAAGAGCCCTAACAGGATAAACCGGATCATCTTTTACAGAATCTGACTTTGTGTCAAAAATAGACTATTTTCGCCATCAATGAAAAATAAAATGTTGATAAAAAGAGTTTGATTTATCAATGCGTCAGGCACCACTGCACTAATTTTGGCTTTTTTATGACTGTATGCGAACACCTCTGTTTCATATTTTTTTATCGCTGAGCCTTTGTCTGGCGCTGCTTCATACGAATTTTGCCCGGTCCCAGGCTGATGCTGAAATCCACAAATCCGAAGAAGACCGTTGGGTTGATTCTGTGATGCGGTCACTCAGCCTGGAGGAGCGGATCGGGCAGTTGATGATTGTAAGGGCCAACACCCCCGGGGAAAAGTATTACCCGGTCATTGATCAATATATCAGGCAATACAATATCGGCGGGGTAACCTTTTTCGGGGGCAACCCGACTGCCCAGGCTATCCAGACCAATTACTGGCAAAGTATCGCCAAAACCGCTCTTTTTATCTCCATCGACGGGGAATGGGGAGTGGCCATGCGACTCGACAGCGTTCCCCCGTTTCCCTATCAGATGACGCTCGGAGCGCTATCGGATGATAGCCTTCTTTACCAAATGGGACTTGAAGTCGCCCGACAATGCAGGCGGCTCGGCATTCACATGAATTTCGCACCCGTGATAGACATCAACTCCAATCTAAAGAATCCAGTCATCCACATGCGTTCGTTCGGGGAAAACAGGGAGAATGTTTCTGCCAAGGGGATCATGTACATGAAAGGGATGCAGGACGGGGGCCTTATCGTTACCGCCAAGCATTTTCCGGGTCATGGCGACACAGACACCGATTCCCATCATACACTACCGGTGATACAACATTCCAAAGAAAGACTAGACTCGGTTGAGCTATATCCATTCCGGCAATTAATCTCCGCAGGGCTCGACGGCATCATGATCGCCCATCTCTTCATTCCCTCTCTGGATAAATCGGTCAATACGCCATCCACACTCTCCAAACCTGTCGTCACCAGTCTGCTTCGTGAAGAACTCGGATTTGACGGTCTGATTGTCACCGACGCGCTCGATATGAAAGGGGTTACCCTGCATCACAAGCCGGGCGAGATTGAATTGAAAGCATTGCAAGCCGGGAATGACATTCTGCTACTCAGCGCCAGGGTGCCTGAAGCTGTCAATTATCTTAAGGAGGCCGTCAGACGAGGGGAGCTGGATGCCAGGCTGATCGATGAACGCTGCGAAAGGGTGTTGCGCTATAAATACCGCGCAGGGCTGCATAATTTAAAACCGATGCAAGTCAGCGGGATATATGAAGATCTGAATAGCTCCGGGGCTGAACTGATCAACAGGAAATTATTCAAAGAAGCGGTCACCATTGTTAAAAACAATAATGATATTCTACCTTTAAAAAGGCTTGACACACTGAAGATCGCATCAGTTTCCATCGGGTATGGAAGGATAACCCCATTTCAGGAAAGACTGGCCTGGTATGCCCCTGTCAACTCCTATACCTTGAAAAAAGCGCCTTCAGGAAAAGAGGTTTCCACATTGCTCAGCCAGCTTGAGCTGTATAACCTGGTCATCATTTCTTTACAGAATACAAACACCTGGGGAGGAAGCCCATTTGGAATTTCCCGCGAAGCGTTAAATTTCATTGCAGAAGTTGCTAAAAGGAGAACTGTTGTCCTTAACCTTTTTGCAACGCCTTATGCGCTCAGCCTGCTGGAAGGGCAACCGCAGCCGGCGGCTATTGTGCTCTCCTACCAGGATCATCCTGACATGCAGGATATATCGGCCCAGGTAATCTTTGGAGGCATTCCGGCTACGGGAACCTTACCGGTGACTGCAGGTAGCGCATTTGCGGCCGGTACAGGCATCCGGACCGATGCAATACGTCTTGAATATATTATCCCGGAAGAACTAGGCATCTCGCGGGAACACTTCGAACCGGTCGATTCTATGGTGGACCGCTGTATCAGCCAGCAGATCTTTCCCGGCTGCCAGGTTTGGGCAGCCAAGGACGGGAAGGTCTTTTATAATAAATCGTTCGGTCATCATACCTACTTAAAGGAAACTCCGGTAGATCATTTCGATCTGTATGATGTGGCTTCCCTGACTAAAATTGCAGCCGGAACGGTTTCGGTGATGCGGATGGTCGATGAAGGGAAAATCGACATCGACCGTTATCTCCAGGATTATCTCCCCTATCTCAAAGGGACTAATAAAGGGAAGATCATTCTACGGGAAATGATGGCACACCAGGCCAGGCTGAAGCCCTGGATCCCCTTATTTAAATATGTCACCGAAGATGGAAAGCTTGACACCACCGTTTTCAGTGACACCATTTCAGAGGATTTTCCTGTCAGGGTAGCTGAAAATCTCTATATGCGCATGGATTATGACCATGTGATGATCGACAGCATCATCGCATCACCGCTGCTGAAGTCGAAAGTATACAAATACAGCGATCTGGGTTTTTACTTCATCCCGCAAATCCTTCATAATCTGACTTACCAGCATTTTGAGGATTACCTGGCACAAGTCTTTTACAGACCGCTTGGTTTGTCGACAACCTGTTATACTCCCAGAAAATATTTCCCCCTCAGCCAGATTGTCCCCACCGAGGATGATAAAACATTCCGCGGACAGCTACTGCACGGCGATGTACATGACCCTGGCGCAGCCATGATTGGCGGCGTTTCAGCTCATGCCGGCCTGTTCTCCAATGCCAATGACATCGGCATTTTCTGCCAGATGTTGCTGCAAGGAGGAACCTATGGTGATGAACAATATCTTCAGGAAGCAACCATTAATGAATTCACGAAAAGACAATTCCCGCTGAACCAGAACCGTCGTGGTATCGGGTTCGACAAACCGCTGCCCGAGTATTCCAAAGAGGGGCCTGCCTGCAGAAGCGCTTCCGCCGCCAGTTATGGACATACCGGATTTACCGGGACATACTTCTGGGTTGATCCGGAAAACGGGCTTGTCTTTGTATTTCTGTCAAACCGCGTCCATCCCGATGCCAATAACAACAAACTCGCCAGACAGAACATCCGCCCCGAACTGCACCAATTATTTTATAACGCAATTCAAAAAAAGCAGCCCTGAAGCCCTGAAACCCTGAAACCCTGAAACTCTGAAACCCTGAAACACATGAACCCCAAACCCACCCTCCTCTGGATATTCTCAGTCATATTCACCCTCTCCATCGCTTATTATCAGCGGAAAACGGGTCCTACACACCCCATTACCGGCAAGGCAGAAATTGCCGGTCAGACGATAAGTTACCGGCTGGTCAGGTCTAAAGGGGGCGATAGTGATGCAAAGGTTGTCGTGAAAAATGCCGGGGAACTGATTACCGGTGAAATAATTTTCAAACGATTCAACACCCCTGATGAATGGACCACTTTACCGATGCACAGGGAAGGAGACGACCTGGTCGGCTATCTCCCCAACCAGCCTCCTGCAGGCAAACTGACCTATCATGTATCATTATCTGACGGAAGCCAGGCTGTCGTATTAAATGAAAAACCGGCCGTGATCCGTTTCAAGGGAGATGTACCAGCCTGGGCTTTGATCCCGCATATCATATTCATGTTCACCGCGATGATGATGTCGACCCGAACCGGACTGGAAGCTATTTTCAAGGGGAATAGGGCCTATTCTTATGCCCTGGTGACGGTCGTCACCCTCTTCATCGGCGGCCTCATCCTTGGCCCGGTTGTCCAGAAATACGCTTTCGGCGCTTACTGGACAGGCTGGCCATTCGGACAGGACCTGACCGACAACAAAACACTGGTGACATTTATCTTCTGGGTTATAGCCCTCTGGAGGCTTTACAGGAAACCCGAAAGCCGCACCTGGCCCGTGATTGCCATGATCATCCTTTTAATGGTATACCTTATCCCGCACAGCATGTTCGGCTCAGAACTGGATTACAGCAGCGGGGAAGTGGTGACGGGAAGGTAGGACGGTAGGACGGTAGGACGGTAGGACTGTAGGACTGTAAGAGTCTAAATGTCCACTTAATGTCCACTTAATGTCTACTTAATGTCTACTTAATGTCCACTTAATGTCTATTTGATAGGTTTTATTGTCACATCTATCGCCCCTACACCGAATTTTTCCAGAGAAGCCAGGTGGGATTCCGCATTTTCGTATTCCTGGACTTTGCGGATGATGGCGCTTTTCAGCACGCCATTGCCAACGCCGTGGATGAAAGTTACTTTCCGGAAATTCTTGTCAGCGGCGCTCTCGATGCATTTCACAAAATATTCCATCTGGTGTTTCAGGATCTCATGCGGTGTCAGGTGGGAGAAATTCTCGAGCAGCTCGCCGATGTGCAGGTCCACCACTGCTTCCCTTGGTCCGGTCTGATGTTTTTCGATGAGCGTTGCCGGCTTGATTTCCCTTGCCCGCTGCCGGATCAACGCCTCCTCATCCATCTTCGACTCTTCCCTGGTCACAACCTTACTGAGCGCTGCCGTCTGCGCCAGGGAGACCAGCAATAGCTTCTCCTCAATGAACTGAGATGCCTTGTAATTATTCTCATCGTTGAAACGGCGGGGAGAAATATCGAATTCGCTGTTGACCGGCATAAAGATTTTATCCGGGGTTTCACTGAAAAACAATAGCTGGACAATACCTTTTGACCATTTCAGCAACACATCACGGTCGATGGTGTCTATCAGTATTTTATTGCCGGCGAAAAGCACATCATAATCTTTCCCGGTCAGCTCTTTCTCCCCTTCCAGGAAGAAAGTGTAAAGCACATCCATCGCAGTATGGTTGACCAGGTAAATCTCCACCATACCCGTCACCAACCACTTTTGGTCATGCGGCACAAAAGCCAGGTAAACACCCGGGGAGTTTTTGGTGATGAAGGAATAATTGCCAAGGGGGGATTGGCGGTCGGGAAGATCTGAGTTCTGAGTTTTGAGTTCTGAGTTTTGAGTTATTTCTTTTGGTTGCTGGTTGCTGACCGATGACTGCCGACTGCCGACCGCCGACCGCCGACTTTCCCCAAAATCCTCATCAAACATCCTCTCGGCCTTCCCCTTCGGATCAACTTTCACCAGCTCTGTAGTCATTGTCGGGATTTCAAAACCATCCTCTATCATTACATTGACCAGCGAGGGGCTGATGATCTTGCTGATGATCCCGCCGCCACTGGTATTCAAAAACTTAACTTTATCGCCTACCTGAAATCGCATATTCGTGTTTTTCCAACAAAGGTAATACAAAACAGTAGCCTGCTCATTCGGGTCAATTACCTTATCTTTGTAAAAACCTTTGCTAATTAAAGACTTTTATTATGAAACCGGTAAAATACTTACCCCTATTTTGCCTGCTTTTACAATTCCATCATATTGCCGGGCAAGCGCCCCAGCCTGATACCCTGATCAAGCTGAAAGAGTTTGAAATAACGGACATGAT
>JAHYJL010000059.1 GCA_019429045.1 Bacteroidales bacterium | reverse complement strand
ACCTTGATGAGTTCTGTTATAAGGTCAACCGAAGATACTTTGAGGAAAAACTGTTCGATAGGCTATTAATTGCCTGTGCTACTTACAACTACAAAGATCACATTCATGTTAACCGATAGTCATATAACAAAATATGAAATAGCAATTAAATTGCAGGTAGTAATTCTGTTGAAAAGTGGATGGCTGACCTGACCAGGGCAACATTTTCCGGAAGGTTACAGGTTACGCCTGAGGTTTGTTGCCCGGTGATAAGTATCTTGATGGTTGGATAGCGCTCCGACAGGCGCCCAATGTATGATTCGAGCTTTTCCTTTTGCACCGAATTGGAAAAACCGATGAAAAGATAATCGGGTTTCAGAAAATCCGACACGGCGTAAATATCTTCTTCAGGGACATTCTGCCCGAGATAAATAACTTTGTGGCCGCTGCTTTTGATCAGGTAATCGTAAACAAGGAGACCCAGGTCATGTTGCTCCCATTCGGGAAGAAAGAGAAGGAATTTTTTTGCATCGGGACCCGGTGTAGCCGAAATATTGTCAATGGCAACATAGATCTTTTGTTTGACCAGGTTGGTGATAAAATGTTCATGGGCAGGATTGATGCTGCCTGTCTGCCATAAAACCCCAATGCGTTCAAAAAAAGGATAAAGAATCTTAAAAACGGTATTTTCAAAACCTTCCTTGATTATGGCCTGGTTCAATATCTTTTCAAACCTGCTCTCATCCATCTCTATCATTGAAACCACCATGTTCTCAATCTGGCTTTCGCATCCGTTGGATACCATCGACACCTCCATGATCTTTTTCGACAGCTCCTGCTGATCAAGTCCGGCAAGCCGGGATATTTTATATCCATGACGAAGCAAGATGGACACATTCATCAGTTTCTTGACATCATTGTCGCAATAAAGGCGGATATTCGAATCGGTGCGCTGCGGCTCAACGATCCGATAGCGTTTTTCCCATATCCTGATGGTATGGGCTTTTACGCCGGTTATCCTCTCGAGATCTTTAATGGAATAAAGTGCCATGAATCCTGAAAATGAAGTCACCCACCTAACAATACGCAATAATATTTGTTCAATGTGTTGGCTTGCAATTTAGTCAGATTTTCCAACAGATAAGCTTGGCTAAGAATTATTGGCATAAATTTGCATGGGGCATGGGGGCATGGGGGCGTGGAAGCGTGGAGGCGTGCCACCTAGTATCCAGGAACCAGGAACCAGGAACCAGGAACCAGGAACAAAAAACAAGAAACACGAAACCTTGAAAACTATCCGCAATATCGTGATTATCGGCTCGGGGAATGTTGCCTGGCATTTCACGCGAATCTTCAGTGAAAATGGAGTCAGGGTGCTGCAGGTCCTCGCACGCAATGAAAATTCGGCTGGTAGACTATCCGGAGATTTTAACGTGTCATGGATTTCAGCCCCTGGTAAAATCGATCTTTCAGCTGATCTTTACATATTAGCCGTGCAGGATGAGGCGATTGGCGATATTGCCCGGCAGGTCGGGCTGACCGACCAGTTACTGGTGCACACTTCCGGATTTGCGGCAATGGATATCCTGTTCGGCGCTTCGGAAAATATTGGTGTAATCTGGCCCCTTCAAACGCTCACGGCCGGAAGAGAGGTTGCTTTTAATAAGGTACCTGTTTTTATTGAGGCCAACTCCCCTTCAGCATTGGCAAAACTAAGGGCTTTCGCAGGCCTTGTCAGTGATAATGTTCTGGCGACCGATTCCCTCATTCGCCGGAAAGTTCACCTTGCAGCGGTAACTGCCTCCAACCTGACCAACCACCTGTATACCCTGGCTGCCTCAGTTTTGGAGAAAGAAAATATTCCGTTTGATGTACTGGCCCCGCTGATCGCTGAAACAGCGGCTAAAGCCGCTCAGCAGCACCCCACAAAATGCCAGACAGGGCCTGCTGCCAGAAATGACCTAAAAGTGATCCGGGAACACCTGGCTCTTTTAAAGAAAGATCCAGCCTTCCATGATATCTATCAACTTATCTCGGAAAGCATTATCCACCATCATACAAAACAAAAATGAAGAACTACAAAGAACTGCTGCATCATATCAAGGCCTTTGTTTTCGACTATGACGGCACCCTGACCGACGGGAAGGTCATCCTGCTGGATGAAGGGGAACCCTTGCGCACGGCGAATGTCCGCGACGGATATGCCATCCGGCTTGCCATCAAAAAAGGGTACCACGTCGCCATAATCTCCGGCGGTCGCTCCCAATCTATGATCAACCGGTTCAGGATGCTCAATGTCAGGCATGTCTTTCTCGGGGTCGAACACAAGCTGGACACACTAAAAACTTACATGGAAACCAACGACTTAAAACCTGATAATGTATTGTTTCTCGGGGATGATATTCCCGATTACCATGCGATGAAATACTGCGGCCTGGCCGCCTGTCCTGCCGATGCCGCCGAAGAGATCAAGTCGGTCTCCCATTATATTTCCCATTTCAAAGGCGGGGAAGGCTGCGCCAGGGATGTGATTGAGCAGGTGATGAAGGTACAGGGCAAATGGATGGATGGAGATGCGTTTACATGGTAGAAGACAAGAAACAAGAAACAAGAAACTTGAAACCTTATTTACAAATCCTCCGCCCGGTTAACCTGCTGATCATAGCGGGAACATTGTTACTGGTGCGATGCGCCATCTTTCAGCCGATTTTCCAGCAAAACCAACTCGAAGGGCTAATGCCGTGGTGGCAGTTCATGCTACTGGTGATAGCCACATTATTAATAGGTGCAGGAGGGTATGTGATCAATGATGTTCTCGATGTTGAAATGGATGCGATCAACAAACCCGGTAAACAGATCATCAATCGGTACATCAGTACCGAAAGAGGTAAGAACCTTCACATGAGGCTGACAGTGGCGGGGGTTATCACAGGCATGGCGTTCAGTTACCTCTCCGGAAATATTATGCTGGGGATACTGTTTGTCATTATCCCGACAGCGCTGTTTTACTACAGCTACAAATACAAATACATGCCCCTGGTGGGAAACCTTGTGGTTGCAGCCATTTCAGCGATGGTGGTCGTGATGTACTGGATCTTTGAATTCTACCATTTGAAAGGACAGCCGGTGCATTTCATTGATGCCAGCCGGTACTTCATCCTCCTGAACCGCTTCGTGCTGGCCTTCGCTGCATTTGCGTTCCTGGTTTCACTAATGCGCGAGATTGTCAAGGATGCACAGGATATGGAAGGCGATGCCCGTTTTGGCTGCAAAACCCTGCCGATCATGCTGGGAATTCCCTCTACAAGATTACTGGTCATCGTATTGGAATTGATCACGATAACCGGCCTGGGATGGTTTCAATTCGTATTGTACCGGTCAGGTTATATCGCTATGGCTTATCTGCTGGTTTTTACGCAGTTGTTTTTATTCATTGCAGTGATCAAAACATTCAGCGCTAAAGAAAAGCCAGATTTTACCCGATTGAGTCTGCTCTTCAAACTCACCATGGTTGCGGGGATGCTATCGCTGATCGCCACCTGGTTCAGAAATATCTGATTAAATGCTGGAACATTTAAAGGATCGGAATATTATCCTGGCCTCCAGGTCACCGCGGCGCCGGAATTTGCTGGAGCAGCTTGGCATTAAATTTTCAGTGATGAGCACCGAAGCGGATGAAACCATCCCCGCAGGTCTTGATCCCGTAAAAGCGGCGATTTATTTAGCAGAAGAGAAAGCCGGCCATTTCAGCGGGTTGCTGGAAGACCCTAAAAATATTGTTATCACAGCCGATACCCTGGTGGTAATCGACGGGCAAATCCTGGGAAAACCGACTAACCCTGAAGAAGGAAAGCGAATGTTGCAGACCCTGTCCGGTAAAATGCATGAGGTGATTACCGGTATCTGTTTACGGAATAGTCAGACAAGCCGCTCTTTCACCGCATCGACAAATGTCTGGTTTAAACCATTATCCGAGGCGGAGATCGATTATTACCTTGAAAATTACAAACCCTTTGATAAAGCAGGGGCTTACGGCATACAGGAATGGATCGGATTTATCGGTATCACACGGATCGAGGGCTCTTATTTCAACGTGATGGGGCTGCCTGTGCAAAAGCTTTACGAAGAGTTATTAAAGTTTTAACCGCTAACTACCCAAAAATCTATAATTTTGAACCCATAACTCAGAACTCAGAACTCAGAACTCAGAACTCAGAACTCAGAACTCAGAACTCAGAACTTTGAACTCTACACCCATCATACTCATCACCAACGACGACGGCGTATTCGCCCCGGGCATTCGTGCGCTCATCAGCATTATGCGCGATATGGGCGAAGTAGTGGTGGTTGCTCCTGACCAGCCGATGTCGGGGACGGGACATGCCATCACCGTCAGGCACCCGCTCCGGATGCAAAAGATCAGGGAAGAAAAGGGATACCGGGAATACAGTTGCAACGGTACGCCGGTTGACTGTGTCAAACTGGGTGAACAGTTAGTGCTGAAAAGAAAGCCCGATCTGCTGGTCTCCGGTATCAATCACGGGTCAAATGCCTCCATCAACGTTATTTATTCCGGGACCATGGCGGCTGTGCTGGAAAGCGCCATTGGCGGCGTTCCATCGGTCGGGTTTTCGTTGCTTGATTACAGCCATCATGCCGACTTCACTCCCTGCGCGCCTTATGTCAGAATGATCACCGAAAAAGTGCTGACCCACGGATTACCCGATAGCGTATGCCTAAATGTGAACATCCCGGCTATAAATGGCAGCGATATCAAAGGCATCAGGGTCTGCCGCCAGGGCCGTTCCCGCTGGGTGGAGGAATTCGACAGCCGCATCGATCCGCATAAGCGCGATTACTACTGGCTGACCGGCTATTTCGAAAAGCTGGAAGAGAACGAAGACACAGACCAGTGGGCGCTGGAAAACAATTACGTATCCGTTGTTCCGGTACATTTCGATCTCACAGCGCATTACGCCCTGGCTACCCTGCAAAACTGGAAGCTTGATGCTGAAAAGGGATAATTACTTCTGTAATGAAATATTATATCATAGCCGGTGAAGCTTCGGGCGATTTGCACGCCTCTAACCTGATGAGGGCGATGAAAGAATATGACCCGCAGGCTGTTTTCCGCTGCTGGGGAGGTAATTTGATGCAAACCGCCGGCGGGGAGTTCGTTATGCATTACCGTGACCTGGCTTACATGGGGTTTGCCGAAGTAGCGCTCCATATCAGGAAAATCCTGGCCAACCTGAAATTCTGCAAAAAAGACATCCTCCTTTTTAAACCCGATGCACTGATCCTGATCGATTATCCGGGATTCAACCTGCGGATGGCCCGATTTGCCCATAAAAACGGGCTGAAGGTGATCTATTACATCTCACCGCAGGTTTGGGCCTGGAAGAAATCAAGGGTGTATCAGATCAGGAAAAATGTAAGCAAAATGCTCGTCGTTTTGCCATTTGAAAAAGACTTTTACCGGAATTATGATTTTGAGGTCGATTTCGTGGGGCATCCGCTGCTGGATGCGATAGAAAAGCCGTCCGTTTACCAGGACAGGGATGCTTTCATCGCTTCCAATCAACTGAGCGGCAAGCCCATCATCGCGTTGCTTCCCGGGTCGAGAAAGCAGGAAATCAAGAGAATGCTGCCTGTAATGCTCTCATTGGCAGATAAATTTACTGATTACGAATTTGTTATCGCCGGGGCGCCATCCATCGAAATGGATTATTACAGGAAACTCACCGGCACCAGCAAATTGGCGATTCTGGCCAACCAGACACATGAACTGCTGAGGTATTCTCATGCTGCACTTGTCACTTCAGGCACAGCCACCCTCGAGACGGCGCTGTTTGGGGTTCCACAGGTTGTCTGTTACAAAGGCGGCCGCGTCTCCTATCTCATTGCCCGTCAACTGGTTGATGTGAAATTTATCTCCCTGGTTAACCTGATCATGGATAAACCGGTTGTCAAAGAATTGATTCAGCATGATTTCAATAAAACTAACCTGGCGACCGAACTGCAGCTTATCCTGGAAGAGAAGCAACGGCAGAAAATAATGGAAGATTATAATGCCTTGCGGCAAAAACTGGGAGGACATGGCGCCTCTCAGCGGGCAGCAGAGCAGATATATAAATTTCTGCAGGCTATTCCTTCACAAACTCATAGGTCGTAAACTCCAGAAAATCAGCAACGCTGAGGGTGAAGGATTTCACCTTCCCATATTCAATGACAAAAGGAAACACCTTAATTCCCCAAAGGGGATGACTGTACGTCGCCAGGAACCGGTCGCCGCTGATGTGCTCTAACTTGGCTGTAAGGCTGGAATGGTGTTCGAATGATAACAATAACGATGGCTGCAGAGGCAGATAATTATCTGCCTCTGCAGCAATGGTTATGTAGGCATTTCCATAAACATCATGGCGATATGTTCCTGTAAATTCATCAATATTCACAGACGTGGGCAATTTCATCTGCACCGAGTCCCGCCAGGCATTCACCATTTTCTGTTCCCTGTCCCACATCCTTTTGTACCGTTCCAGGTAGGCCTGGCTGTAATTCCGGTAAGGAAGGCCCAGGTATGCATCGAAGATCTCCCACTTGAGGGCCTGGTAGAGGCCGTTCATATCGGTATTTGTCAAAACCACTACACCCAGCTTTTCTGACGGGATCATGGCGACCGATGTTACAAAACCATCCACTCCGCCTGTATGGGAAATGATCTCTTTTCCCTCGTAATCCTGCAGGTCCCATCCCAGCGCGTAGAGCGTGTAATTGGATTCATTGAAAGGATGCCTGGCCCGCCGGATGATCGACCGGGGGTATTGGGCCTTGACTATGGCCTCATAAGGGATCACCTGCCTTCCCTGGTAACGTCCGCTGTCGAGCAGGGCAATCAGCCAGTGGCTCAGGTCGCTCACAGAAGAGCTGATGCTGGCCGCCGGAGCAATGTTATCGATCTGGCAATGGGGGACTTCTTGCAATCTGCCATCGACCAGTGTATGCGCTGCAGCAATGTTTTCAGCATCAGCGGTTTCGCGGGTCATGACCAGCGTCCGGTTCATGTTCAATGGCCCGATGAAGCGCTCCCGGATGAACTGCTCCCATGTCATGCCGCTGATTTGTTCCAGGCATGCGCCGGCCACAACATAACCGGCGTTGCAGTAGCCCCATTTCGCACGGAAATCATACATTGGCGTCAGCATGCCAAACTTTTCGATCACCTCATCCCGGGTCAGGTCCGATTCCCAATACATAAAATCACCCTGGAATGTTTCCATGCCCAGGCGATGGGTCAGCATATCTGTAAGGGTCACTGATTCCGTGACCCATGGATCTTTCATTCGAAAACCGGGCAGGTATTTTGTAACGAGATCCTCCATCGAACACTTCCCTTCAATGTCCAGGATAGCCAGGGCCGTCCCGGTGAACGCTTTGGTGTTGGAGGCAACCATGAACAAGGTATGCTCATCCACTTTTTCGGGTTTTCCGTCTTCAAGATAACCATACCCCTTTTGCACAACCACCTTGCCGTCTTTAACGACCAGCACAGCCAATCCGGGGACCTGCCAGTCGGCCAGCGCCCTTTCAACATACAGATCAAGGCTATCGGAAATAAAAGGCGGCACCTGTGTATTTCCAGATTCAACAAATACCAACTGAATCAAAACAATAAGGGATAGGACTCTGGATTTCATAATAGCATTTTTAGGAAGGCCAAATCTACATATTTCTGCACCGTCCGCAAAATCCCGGTAAAATCTTTTAGACAAAATATTTCTCTATTAAAAAAATAAATCTACCTTTGCACCCCAATTCAAAGGCGTAAAATTAACAGTTATGGCAAATCATAAATCAGCTTTAAAAAGGATCAGGGCCAACGAAAGAAGGAGGATACAGAACCGTTTCCACGGAAAGACCATGCGCAACGCGATCAGAAAGTTCAGGCTCCTGGAAGATAAAAGCGAAGCCACGGAAAAGCTTCCCGTCATGATCTCCATGATAGATAAGATGGCCAAATTGTCGGTTATCCATAAAAATAAAGCTGCCAACCTGAAATCGAAGCTAACACGCAAAGTCAATACATTAGCCTGATTCTTTTCAAACAAAATGATATCTGCAAGCTGCCTGTCACCGACAGGCAGCTTTTTTTTTCAACATACCGGGTATATTTTCATTTTTTCCGGATAAACAGGAAAAAGAAGTTATGACATACGACACGAGGATACCGATCAAACAATGGTCGGAGGACGACCGGCCGCGGGAAAAATTATTACTGAAGGGGAAATCGGCGCTGAGCAACGCCGAGTTGATCGCATTACTGCTCGGCTCGGGCACAAAGCATGAATCTGCCGTTGATCTGGCCAAGCGGATCCTGGACCAGAACGGGCACAACCTGGCGGAGCTGTCAAGGCTGCAGCTGAACGATCTTCAAAAATTCAGGGGGATCGGCCTGGCCAAAGGCGTTACAATCATTGCAGCGCTGGAACTGGGCAACCGCAAACGGAACCAGGATGCCCTGGTAAAGGAAAAAGTGGCGGGCAGCAGGGATGTTTTCGAGCTCTTTCATGGGGAGCTAGCCGACGCACAGTATGAATCATTCTGGGTGCTGCTGCTGAACCGGGCCAATCGGGTTATCCGAAAGATCAATATCAGTGAGGGAGGTATTTCCGGTACAGTGGCTGATCCTAAAAAGATTTACAAGATAGCGCTGGATCACAATGCCAGTTCGATCATCCTCTGCCATAATCATCCTTCAGGCAATATCCAGCCCAGTGAAGCGGATATCAGGCTGACGCGGAAGCTGAAAGAAGCGGGGCTATTACTTGATTTGCCGGTGCTGGATCACCTGATCATCGGCGGGGAGGCTTATTTCAGCTTTGCTGATGAAGGAATGATATAGAGCCTGCCTTTCGATTCGATGCACTCCAACATTCTCTTCTTCAGCTTCCAGCAGGTCATCTGGCGGGTATCCAACTGGCGGGCCAGTTCATAAGTAGAAACGGACGGGTCATTACATACCTGGTATGCCAGTCGGAAAGCCTGTGTCAGTGGCAGATGGCATCCGTGAAAAATGGTGTGCGCCGTGGCGGATTCTTCATGCTTGCACCGGGTGCACCTGCGGGAATGAGGCTTTTTACCTTTGCAGTAGTTGTCATGACCGCATTTACGGCATACATACCCCTCCTTCCATTTCTCTTTAGCGATGTAAGCCAGGCAGCGTTCTTCATTCATCAATACTTCCTCAAGCTCTACCGGCGTTATATGATCAATAAATGGGGGCATAAAACTAAAAATTGTACTGACAAAATGTCAATGGAATAATTTTTGACAAAATTATAAAAAAAGTGATATTAAAGCGATTTATTTTAAAAATAGTATTATTTTTGCCGACAGAAAAATTTAAATCCAAGCAAATATGAAAAAGATGGCATATCTCCCTATTTTGATGATCTTCCTTTTTATCAGCTGCAATGGCACATCAGGAAGCCGTGAAGAGAAGTCAATGGCCACAGGCGATGGTGGTAAACAAACAGAAGCCAAATCTGTCAAACCTGAGCTACTGAACGCCACCACCTTCAAGCAAAAAGTCATGAACTATGAAAAATACCCGCAGCAATGGGTATTTGAGGGCGACAAACCCGCGATCGTCGACTTCTATGCCGACTGGTGCAGGCCCTGCCGCATGATCGCTCCCATTTTGGAGGAGCTGGCGGCGGAATACGATGGGAAGATAAATATTTACAAAGTAGATACGGAAGATCAGCGGGAACTGGCCGCCGTATTTGGCATCACAAGCCTGCCAACGGTTTTATTCATCCCTATGGAAGGCAATCCATCGGCCCAGCGCGGCGCTTTGCCGAAGGAATCCTACAAGCAGATCATTGACGAGTTTTTGCTGAAGAAGGATCTTACTTTAACCAATTAGCGTAGGGCGTAGGGCGTAGAGCGTAGAAGTATTACCAAGAACCAAGAAACACGAAACACGAAACACGAAACACGAAACACGAAACACGAAACACGAAACACGAAACACGAAACACGAAACAACATGGCATTAGAACACTTAACCAAAGAAACATTTATCGAAAAGGTTTTCGATTACGAGAATAATAAAGAATGGAATTTTAAGGGCGAACTACCCTGCCTGATCGATTTTTACGCTGATTGGTGCGGGCCATGTAAAATGGTCGCTCCTATCCTGGAAGAGCTTTCGGAGGAATACAAGGGCAAGATCAACATTTATAAAATTGACACTGAATCGGAGCAGGAACTGGCAGCCATTTTCGGCGTACGAAGCATCCCTTCGCTACTGTTCTGTCCGGTGGGCGCACCTCCCCAAATGTCTATGGGAGCACTCCCGAAAGATACCTTTAAAAAAGCTATTGGCGATATTCTTTTAAAAGACAACAAGACAAACTGAAACACTCATAATTTCTCATAATAATTAATTAAGGCTTACATGCCTGAGCATCAATATATCCTGATCCCGACAGCCTATTTCCCGCCAATATCCTACTTCTATTTTCTCATCAGCGGTAAGCCAATTCAAATAGAACTTTATGAAACTTTTCCAAAGCAAACCTACCGGAACCGTTGTGAAATACTGACAGCCGGCGGCAAGGCCAGCCTTGTTGTACCGGTTTCCAAACCCAATGGCAATCACACGCTGACCCGGGACATTCAAATCTGTTACCGTGAGCAATGGCAACAAATTCACTGGCGGGCCATCCAATCGGCCTATAGCTCCTCCCCTTATTTTTCCTTCTACGCCGATCAGATATCCGTATTCTTTAATATCAGGGAACAACACCTGATTAACTTGAATCAAAAAATTATAGAATTGATTTGCAGGTTAATACAGATCAGACCCTCCATCAGCTCTACAAACGCTTATGACAAAAATCCATCCGTTGCTTTGGACCTGCGGCAGACGTTTTCTCCAAAAAAAGCGATCAATTATAATTTTAAGCATTACCCGCAGGTATTTGAACATTTAACAGGTTTTATACATGGACTGAGCATTCTCGATTTACTGTTCAACACAGGACCTGATGCAAAAGAATACCTCAGGGAATTAATCTTTTGATAAGCCGCAGGGTATGTGTATATTGCTTCTTTTCTGCATGATAAATCCCATGGTGATCAATTTTATCGATACGAACCTGACCGGAGCAATGAATAATATGTTGCGGATCCAGAAGGATGCCTGTATGAATGATCCTGCCGTCTTCGTGATCAAAAAAGGCAAGGTCGCCGGCCTGGCTATTGCTGATAAAACTGATGTCATCACCCTGGGTAGCCTGTTGAAAAGCGTCCCGTAATAGCCTGACACCATGCTGCTTAAACACTATTTGCGTGAAACCTGAACAATCCAGCCCAAGGTATGTTTTTCCTCCCCACAGGTAAGGACAGTGCAGGTAACCCATGGCTGTACGGATGAGTTCCTGTATATCGGAAAATGCAAACGGATAAAGGTCGCCATGAAAAGAAAACTCATCCTGACCGGCCCGGAACTTTTTATGCTCATCCCTGTAAAAACTGCACCCGGATGGAAGATAGATGCTGGCAGCCCCCTGTCTGACAAAATCCCCCATCATCTTACGGTTCACAAATAAGGGCATGCCGGAAAGCCTGTGAAAATCACTTTCATCGATTATCCTGATCTGTTTTTTATCAACCCAGCCGCTATACTCATCATAAGTATTCCTCACACAAATCCAGTCCCTGCTGTGTTCAATGATCTCAACGAGATCGCCAAAAAGCAGTTGTGTCGCCATTTCCGCTTTATCAGAAGGTTCCTGCCTCACAGCCACAACAGCCAGTGTACAAATGCAAAATTCCATCATAATTTTCTCTTATTTGCAAATTTAATCGGAATATTTCTAAATTAGCACCATAAGAAAAAACCAAATGCGGAGAATCATTCAAAAGGCAACCGGTGAAAAAGGTCTGATCATTAAAATCATATTCTTTTTATTAACCGTGTTCCTGATCGTTATAGTCCTACCCAAAGAGGGAAGATTCAAATATGAATTCAGCAAGGGCAAGCCCTGGCTTCACGATGATCTGTATGCCCCTTTTGATTTTGCCATTATTAAATATGACGACGAGCTTGCATCCGAAAGAGAGCGGGCGCTTATATCCCTAAAACCTTACTTCATCAGGGATACAATGGTTTTTTATATTCAGAAAGAGAAGTTTCAGGCTGAATTTTTAAATAAATGGGATGAACTAAGCATTAATGATGCTTTATCAATTGATTTAAGTGCAAAAACCTTAAAAAAGAGCACGAAAATACTCAGCGAGCTGTTCAATACCGGTATCATTAAACCCGACCCATCCATCGAAAACAAACTTCCGGATTTCACGGTTTTGATCCTGGAAAAAAATGTTGCCGTCGAAAGAAATCTGGAAGAATTATACACATTGCAGCAAGCCAGTCATTACATTTTGGAACAGGCTGAGAGCATTGAAGAACCGGTAAGGGATATTGTAGTTCACCTCATGACCAATAACATTGCGCATAATCTGATTTTCGACCCGGTAAAAACCAATGCTGAGAGAGAAGCTGCTATTTCCGGCATCAGTCCGTTTCGTGGCATGGTACAGCGCGGAGAGCTTATCATTTCCAGGGGTGTCAGGATCAACGATGATCATTTCCGCATCCTTACTTCTCTGAAAACCAATTTCGAAATCCAGTTGGGCACCTCACGGGCCTTTTATGCCATTGCCAGCGGACAAGCCATCCTGACTTCAATATCCATCCTTGTATTGTTCCTGTTTCTGTTGATTTACAGGAAAGACATCCTGGCCAATAATAAGAGGACTTTTCTTATCCTGTTGGTGATCTTTATGATGATTTTCATTGCAAGCATGGTGGCCAGGTTCAATGTCAGTTATTTTTACCTGGTTCCGGTTTGTCTTGTCCCGGTGATCATACGCGTTTTTTATGATACCCGGCTGGCCCTGTTCGTACATCTGATCACTATTTTCACTACCGGGTTTATTGCACCGAACAGCTTCCAGTTTGTATTCATCCAGCTTATTGCCGGGGTAGTGGCCATCATGAGCATCGTCCGGCTGGAGAGGCGTTCGCAATTCTTTTATACCGCTTTCTGGGTCTTTTTAACCTATATGGCCATTTACGCGGGATTGATCCTGATGCAGGAAGGCAACCTGAAGGGGATCAATCTCTCCCAGGTATACCAGATGGCAGGTAATGCCGCATTTCTTTTCTTCGCCTATCCGCTCATTTTTTTCCTGGAAAAGGTTTTTGGTTATATCACAGATGTCACCCTGATCGAGCTTGGAAACAGCAACAACAAATTATTAAGGGAATTAGCCCACAAGGCCCCCGGCACTTTTCAGCATTCGCTGCAGGTAGCCAACCTGGCAGAGGAAGCTTCATATGCTATCGGTGCCAACAGCCTGCTGGTCCGGGTAGGCGCTTTGTACCATGATATCGGCAAAATGTTTGCCCCATTGTATTTTATCGAAAATCAGGTAACCGGGGTGAATCCCCATGACCATTTAAGCTATGAAGAAAGCGCCCGGATCATTATCGATCATGTGACCAAAGGAAGCGAACTTGCCAAAAAGCACAAACTTCCTTCAGAAATTGCCGATTTTATCACTACTCACCACGGGACCAGGAAAGTCGAGTATTTCTACATAAAGCAAAAACAGGAAGATCCAACGGGTAAAATTGATGACAGCTCGTTCACCTATCCCGGCCCAATCCCTTATTCGCGGGAAACGGCCCTTATCATGATGGCCGATTCGGTGGAAGCCGCCTCCCGCAGCCTTGACAAACCAGATGAGCATAACGTTCACGAACTGGTTGAACGAATTGTCAACCGGCAGCTTGAAGATGAACAGTTTTCTAATGCCAACCTGACGCTCAAAGATATCAGTACCGCCAAAGAAATTTTTAAAAAGAGCCTTCAGACGATTTATCATGTGCGGATCAGTTATCCTGATGCGTAGGGCGTAGGGCTTAGGGCGTAGGGCTTAGAGCGTAGTGTCTGGATGTTCGGAATCCGGAATCCGGAATTCGGAATTGTAATATTTTGTTAATTTTGCGTCGCTGACGGAGAGTGTACTGTCAGTTAATTGAAGATATTCTTCAGGGCAGGGTGCAATTCCCGACCGGCGGTGAAAGTCCGCGAATCCCGACTCAGTCGGGACCGACCCGGTGCAACTCCGGGACCGACAGTTAGAGTCTGGATGGAAGAAGAATTTCTGCACGGTATTTCCTTTGGATAAAGGCATTACCTGCATTGAGTCATAATTCCTGCCCTGATGAATCGTTTCAGGGCATTTATTTATTTAGAAATTCTAAACTAAGAGGAATTATGAAAAATTTTACGGCTTTCGCCATCTCAATCTTGCTTTTCCTTGCTTTCATGAACCATTCTGTCGCCCAGACCCTGGTATCGGGGCTGGTGAGGGACTCCATCCCGGGTGACCCGCTGGCAGGTGTCAATATCCGTTTACTGGGGAGCACTTTTGGCACGTCGACAGACAACAACGGATTTTTCCGCCTGATGCTTGGCCAGGGGGTCCACAGGATCAAACTTACCAATGTCGGCTCATTACCCAGGGAGATCACTGTCACAGTAACGGGAGAAACTGAGTTATCATTGGGAACTATCTATATGCAGTCTTCCGCCATCGGCCTGGCTGAGGTCAATATTATCGCTTCCGAAGCCGTTGACCGCCGCACGCCGGTTTCCGTCAGCACGATCCGGGCCGATGTTATCGAATCCCGCCTGGGTGACCAGCCATTACCGGAGATCATGAATACGGTTCCCGGTGTTTATGCTACCCGCACCGGCGGCGGAAGCGGGGATGCCAATGTAAATATTCGCGGTTTCAAGCAGGAAAATGTGGCACTGCTGCTCAACGGCGTGCCAATCGGCAGCGTGGAGAACGGGCTGGTTTACTGGAATAACTGGCTCGGCCTGGCGGATGCGACCAACCATATACAGGTTCAGCGCGGCCTGAACCCCTCTCATGCAGCCGTCAATGCGATCGGCGGAACCATCAACATTATTACCAAAACCACAGCGGTTGAGCCGGGAGGAAGCCTTAAATATTCACTCACTGATTACGGAAACCAGAAGACCACCCTGATGCTCTCCAGCGGGAAGCTGGATAATAATATGGCTGTCACATTCCTGGGAAGCCGCTTTTCAGGCCCCGGCTATGTCGATGCCACCTACAACAGCGGCTGGGCCTATTTTCTGTCGCTTACCAAGTCTTTCAATCGCGACCATATGATCGTTTTCACGGTGCTGGGAAATCCTGAAAAGCACGGGCAACGTAATTTCAGGCTTTCACAGGAAGAAGTCGACCGGTATGGACTGAAATATAACAAGGACTGGGGCAGCTATAACGGCAGGATAAATAACGCGAGTGAAAACTTCTATCATAAACCACATTTGAGTCTCAACCATTACTGGAACATCTCGCATAAAAGCCTGCTGGCAACTTCTTATTATCTGTCATATGGTTCCGGTGGCGGAAAGTGGACCGATACTTTTGCCGGCAACCCCTGGATATTCAGTTATTATAACCCCAGCGGGCAAATCGACTGGGACCGGATTTACCGGAACAATTACAACAATGAAGCCATCTATACTTTGGCCGATGGCACGGATACGACCGGCTATTCCCTGAACATTCAGACCAATTTCCTGGCCAGCCATATCTGGACAGGATTGTTATCGACCTACAAACTGGAACTTGGGGATAATTTCACAGTCACAGCCGGTTTACATGGAAGGTTGTTCAAATCAAAGCTTCAGCAGAAAGTGAGGGATTTGCTTGGCGGAAGCTTTTATATTGATGATTATGCTTTCGCCATCGATGGGGTAGCCGGGCGAAACCAGATCAAACATACGGGTGATATTGTGAAGATTGACAACGGCGCCATTGTCAACTATGCAGGCTTATTTGGCCAGTTAGAATTTCTCCGGGGGAATACCAACGCCTTTCTTTCGGGCACATTTTCAGGGAACTGGTACCGAAGGGAA
>JAHYJL010000058.1 GCA_019429045.1 Bacteroidales bacterium | reverse complement strand
TTGGCACCGCCTTGGGCGCCGGCCCCCGCTCACCGACGATCAGCTCGCCTTCATTTATGCACATATGCTTGTTTTCCAGAATGTATTTGAACGCCATTGCCCGCTGAACCGGAACAGAAAAGCCCTTTGCCATATCAGACTGATAAAATTCCGTCAGCAGCAACGCCCGTTCGTGAGAGATGGCCGGGACAGCCTCCAGGCTTTGTTGACGAAGTTTTTCGATCCTTTTTGTTAACATAGGTATTGATTTCTCGCAGATTCACACAGATTGAATACACAGATTTACACAGATATCACCTACCCCAATTCAAAATTCAAAATTCAACATTCAACATTTATCCCTTGTTGGACAAAAGTATCCATAATTTCCATCATCTTCTCTGCAGACGGCGGTTGAATATCGCCCGGAACGTAATCCCTGCCCAGCTTTCTGTATTTTTCCTTTGCAATATCATGATATGACAGCAAATCAATCCGTTCGAGATGGAATCTTATCATCAGCCTTATGATCTCGCTGATGTTATGATCGTCATCCGTAATTCCCGGGATTACCGGAAAACGGATAATGATATCTTTTTTCTCCCTGGCCAGCGTTTCCAGGTTTAACAGTGCCAGCTCATTCGAAACTTCCGTAAATTCGACATGCTTCGCATCATCCATCAGTTTCAGGTCATACAGCCACAAATCGACCAGGTCGATTATCTTCCTCATAGCTGCCGGCCCGGCATGGCCGCTGGTATCGATTGCCGCATGATAACCCTTCTTCCGGCACAATGCCAGGATCTCCGCCAGGAAATCAGCCTGCATCAATGGTTCTCCCCCCGAAAAGGTCACACCGCCTCCCGACGAAGAATAAAATACAGCATCCCTGTCAATTTCCTGCATCACTTCAACTGCCGACCGCCGACCGCCGACCGCTGACCTATATTCAAAACACTGATCATCCAATTTCCTTTGCACCACAATCTCCTCAATCTCCTCCCCCTGGCTCTCCGGGTTATGGCACCACAGGCAGCGCATAGGACAGCCCTTGAAGAAAACGGTCGTCCGGATGCCGGGGCCGTCGTGGATGCAATAACGGCGGATATCGAAGATGAGGGTGGCAGGAGGGGTCATACGGTGGTCATACGGTGGTCATACGGTGATTTTATCGGAAGTTTTGTCACCTGAATTGATTATCGATTATTTTTTCATCCAAAGATAATCGAAAACGAACCTCCTCCCATATCTGCTTTTTGATGATCCGGTAGTGAGGATCGTAGTTTTCGATATATGCCCGGCTATGGTGCACCACGAAACGGCCCTCCTCAAGCATGTTTTCCAGCATCATTTTGTCCGCCTCGAAATTTTCAATATCAGGGTTCATGCCTTCAATCGCCCGGAAGATCCTGTCCCATTCCTTTTTCCAGTCCATGATCCCGGGTTCCCGGAAAGCGCCGGCACTGGCCATGAAAGCATCAAAATAATCTTCCGCCGGTACGATCCCATCCTTCACCAGGCCAAGCGGGACCCGAAAAAAGTTCTTTCCGGTGCCACAGGGTTCCACCCGGTAATTTCCAGATGAGATCATCTGCGAAAGTTCGTAATCAAAATAGTTCCTTGCTGCATTTGTATCATTCAGCAAATGCCCCGGACCGTATTCGTCCTGGAAAAAGCTCTTGTATATGTCCTGCAGGGTCGATTCGGGATAGAACTGTAATTGCTGCTCTACAGCCAGCCTGATCTCTTTGTTCCCATTTTGGTAACATCCTGTAAAAAGCATCAGCATCAGGGATGAAGCGACCAGCCTATATTTATTTGTCTTCAAATGGGAAATAGTTAATTATTCGTACGAGTCATCATGAAATTCTTCTGTTAATATCCTGTTAATCATCTTTTCCAATCCATCCAAATCATTATTTATGGTTTCCCATATACTTTCCGGCAAAATCTGAAAATACTCATGCGCGATGAAATTTCTGAAAGCACGCGGCTTATACCATGGATAATCGTATTTTTTAAAAAATTCCCCATCGATTCTTGCCACCGACTCTCCAATGACCAGGAATTTATGTAAAACTGCGCTATATAAAATTTCATCTTTTAAAAAATCCTCCAACGATCTATCCTGGCAGAATTTCCTAACAGAAATAATTGCCTCTTTGATGTGAATGATCCGTTGATGGTTTTTTTCATCCATAGATTATAATTCTATCCTGCATTACAGACTCTAAGACCAACGGACTCAGGGCTTTCTCATCGACGATATCAACCTTCACCGATAGCGCCTTTTCAAGTTGGTGCTGCAATTCCGCAAGGTCATAAAGGCTTAATGCATAGCCATTCTTGACCCGGAGCATCATGTCAATGTCACTGCCCGGAGATTGTTCATTCCTTGAAAAAGAACCGAAAACCCAAACCTTTTCGATCCTTTTTTCTTTGCGGAATACTTTACCGGATATTAAAATAATGTCTTTTAAACTGGTTTGAACCCATTTTCCATAACTAATTGATTTTTCTGCCAGTTGAATGACATTTTCTGCATTCTTTTCATCTTTAAGGTCATATTGTATCTTTTCGGCCAGGAATTGTATGATCAGGTCATCCATGTCAACATTATAAAGAGAAGCCAGGGTAGCAATGTGTTTCCTGGTAAACTTTCTTTCTCCGCGCTCCATCTTGCTGAGCAATGCGATGTCAATTTCTGACAACCGGGCGGTCTGCCGAAGGGAAAATCCGGATCTTTCTCTCAATTCCCTCATTATCATACCAAATGACAAAAATGACATGTTGACTTTTTATGTCAAAGGTAATATATTTTTTTACATAAGTCAAATATCAGGGATTAATCTTCTTCTGTGCATCCTCCCTGACCTGCTGCGCCTGTCTGCGGGCATTTTCAAGGATGTCATCCGACTTCTGACGGGCTTCGTTCATGATGTTTTGCGCCTGCCGGTCGCCCTGCTTCCGCACCTCGTCGGCCGATTGTTTTGCCGCCAGCTCGACCAAGGCGCCCTGCCCCGTGGCTTCTTTGATGATGTTGTCGGCCTGGATATATACCTGGTTTGTTGTTTCGTCCGCGAGTTTCTGTGCGCTGTTCAGCAATGCATCAGCCTGCCGCTGCGCTTCATCAATAATGCCCTGTGCAGTGAGCCCCGCCTCCAGCAGGTATTTCTCCGCTTCCTCCTTCGCCTTATCAATGATCTCCTCCACCTTTTCTTCAACCTGCTCCTTCACCGACTGGACCAGGTCCTGGCCAGTACCCGCCAGGTTCAACCTAAGTTTTGGGTCGGTAATGGTACCCTCGATCAAGGCATTCACGTTTATAAAGTCGCCTGGCTTAATATCTATGCCAACCTGCTTTGCATTTGAAAACAGTTCATCCACGACATTATTGGCAGCGCTTCCCATCATGCTGCGGGGAATTTTCATCTGGAGCACATACCCGATGCGCTGATCCAGGGAGGTTTGCCCCCCCAGGTTCATGTCGATCCCCAATGCTTTGAAATCAAATGGTTTCACATCCATCACCCCATCCATGAACTGAACCACAATAGATAACCCTGCGACAGAAAGTGTCCGCAACTGGTCCATTTTAAGGTTGTCTGCCAGCATATCCAGCGTATTCACATTTTTCACCTCGAGTGATGAGGTAAGCAGCTTCGCTAACCCTGTCAGTGTTTCCAGTCGCGGCGTCATCTTCTCGTCAAGCAACCCGGCCATCTTTATCTCCCCTGAAATATCCCCGGAAACCTTTTCCGCTATCGGTGCAAACCGCTCAACCATTACAAAACTCCCGAATGTTTCAGGAATACTGATTTTTGTCATCGCTAAATTGAAATCGACCAGGGGGTTGACCGGATCGGATGTTTCATAAAATCCGTTCATGCGGACTGATCCGCCGAGCATGTTCATATTTATATTGTCCAGGATCAAGTGCCTCTCTTTCACCAATATCTTTCCCCTGAAATCCCTGACATCGAAATTCATATATTTGACCGAACCAACATTTGCATTCAGTGTAAAGTCAATTCCATCCGGAACGAGGAAGGCGGTAAGTTCCTGACCTTCAACCTCCTGTTTCGGTGTTTCGCCGGTGAAAGTGAGCAATTCATTCACATCCAGGAGCGTGGAAACAAGGTTGAAATTCCCTCTCAATGTTTTGCCTTTCAAATAATACCCCAGGTAATTCTCCAGTTTGCCTTTCACGGTCAAATCACTTTGTCCGGCTCGGGCAATGAATTCAGGTATATCCAGAAAAGCAGGCGTGATGATAATCTTAGCCCTGTCAACAAATATTTTCTGAGCGAAATAGGGAGAAAGATACGTCAGGCCTTCTATGACAATATTCCCTGCAGCCTCAAATGCATTATACCGGCCACTTTCTATGTCCGACAATCGACCTTTGAGAATAAAATCGGCCAGGATGTTGCCATGGATATCCTCGCCTTCCTCCAAAGGATAGAACTTCCGGATATCATCCAGGTTAAGCCGTGCATCCACCTGTGTATCGATATAGGGATCTGTTACAGGATTTCTAAGCAATAACCTGGCCACCAGCGGATTCCCTGCAAGATCCATGGTGAATTTCCGGATATCGATCACCGTGTTGTCGAGATCCCCGCCGGTGTTTTCGATTTCGGCATTGATATTGATATCCTTGACAGTTTGCGGAAGACCGGGATATTGCAGCCAGCCGTCCGATACCAGCAGGTTGATCCCAAAGGCCGGGTAAATGCCATCCGAATACAAACCCCTGACAAATCCGTTAAAATCAACTGTCCCGTCGGCCTGCACGCTGGCGAAGTCCCTCGTATAAATCGCCGGGACAAGCGACAGTAGTTGTTTAAAACCGCTGCCAGGAACATCAAAGGATAGGTCCAGCTCATATCCCTCCTCCGGCAATGTGACGCTGCCGTCAAATACAATCCCCAGCTCATTGATGAACAGCTTGTTATTCCTGAACGTGTAGCGATCATTTATAAGATCCACATCCATGTCGGCCTGCCAGTCAATCACTGCATCACGTAAATAAACCATCCCGTCATAACTGAAATAAGTCTTCAAAGCTTTGGTTTGCATCTGAAGGTTGGTAAAATCAGCGGTAAGATCACCTGCAAAGCTGAGATCCATTCCTTCCAGCATAATATAAGTTGCATGAGCCAGGTCATTATATATAAATTTTGAATCTTTGATAATCAAAGATTTAAGTAAAAGCCTGAATTCATCTGGTTCCACCTCCGTCCCGGTTTTATCAGAAGGTTTCAGAATATCCCAGTTCACCTGCCCGTCTGCCAGCACTTTTAAAAGGATATCGGCATTGTCAATGGTTACCTTTCTGATTTCATAAGGGCTTCCGGCAAGCAGGTCCATTATGCCGACCGATAAAGCCAAAGACTTGATAGAGACCAAAGTATCACTTGCAAATTCTCCTTTCCCGGTGATGATGACATCGTGTAAACCGACATAAGCCATCGGAAAGCTCCTGATGAACGACAACCGGACAGGACCAACCTGCAGCTCGGCATTCAGGCTTTTATTAGCTTCTTTCAATACGAGTTCTTTGATCTTTCCTTTAAATGCATAGGGTAATATGAGCAAGGCAAGGAATATGACCACTATGACTGCTGCAATGATCTTCAGTGATTTTTTCATAACTAAATAAATTGAAGTGTTTCTGAATTGGCAATTTACAAAATTAAGCGAAAAAAATGAGATGGGGGTCTTAAAATAATCACCATCTTTGCCTGAATTAATAGGATGTTACATATCTAAATCCATTTATAAATGAAAGAACACATCGCCCATATGATACGGGATCGCGCTTCCCGTTACGGCTCACGCGAAGTATTCCGCTACCGGGAGAAACAGGGAGGGGTGTATACAAGTTTTTCCTGGTCAGCATTCTCCAGCGATGCCGACAGGGTTTCGCGCGCGCTGATCTCCCTGGGATTCGGCCATGGATCCCCAATCGGTATTTACAGCGATAACCGAATCCAGTGGCCCATAACCGATATCGGAATACTTGGAATCAGGGCGGTGGTTGTTCCGTTCTTTGGCTCGGCCTCCGCATCACAGATCAAATACATCATCGATGAAACGAAGATGCAGATCATGTTCGCCGGGAACCTGGAGCAAATGGAAAAAGCCCGTGGGTTATTGGATCCTCTTACTTCTTTGCAAAAAATTGTGCTTTTTCAGGGTGATGTTGATGTTGATGATAAAAGGTGCCTCGGCTGGGATGATTTTTTGAAACTGGGGGATGATCCTCTCTTTGAAGCTGAAAGACGGCAGTTATATGAAGAGGCTCAACCGCTCGACCTGGCCACCATCCTTTATACTTCAGGCACCACCGGTGAACCCAAGGGCGTGATGCTGGGCCACGATAATTTCATGGAATGCTTTAAGATTCACGACGAGCGCCTGGATATTACTGAAAAGGATGTTTCGATGTGTTTCCTTCCGCTAAGCCATATTTTTGAGAGGACCTGGAGCTTTTACATTATGTACCGGGGCGCCGTGAACGCCATCCTGGAAAACCCCAGGGAGGTCATCAGCTTGCTGCCGGTAGTTAACCCGACCCTGATGTGCACCGTGCCTCGCTTTTTTGAGAAAACCTACGACGGGATTATGGCAGAGACCGCAAAATGGCCGGCAATCAAGCGGAATATCTTTAACTGGGCCATTGCTAACGGGCACAAGCGAAATGAATACCGGCGCCTTTCCGAAAAAATGCCGTTCACCCTTAAATTGAATATAGCATTAGCCGAGAAGCTTGTTTTACGCAAACTTCGAAATATTTTCGGAAAAAATATTCGTACCATGCCCTGCTCCGGCGCCGCTATCCGGGAAGACCTCCTGCGCTTTTTCCATGCCACCGGTATTTTCGTGAATTTTGGCTATGGCGCCACCGAAACTACAGCCACGGTCTCCTGTTACCGGACCGACCGGTGGGAATTTGAATCCTGCGGTACGGTAATGCCCGGCGTCCTGGTGAAATTGAGTGAGAAAAATGAGATCATGGTCAAGGGGCCCACGGTATTCCGCGGATATTACAACAAGCCGGAGGCAACAGCAGAAGCGTTGCAGGACGGCTGGTACATGACCGGCGACCAGGGGAAATTCACCGCGGATGGCAACCTGGTCATGACCGACAGGCTGAAAGATATGTTCAAAACCTCGGGTGGCAAATACATCTCCCCGCAGAAGATTGAGTTGCTCATCGGACAGGACAACCTAATCGAACAGGTCATTGCCATAGGCGACAACCGAAGGTTTATCAGCGCCCTGATCGTCCCCTCATTTGAACAACTGAAAACCCATGCAGAAAAGCTGGGTATTGATTTGAATGATAACAAGCAGGTCGTTTCCCATCCTGAAATTATCAGGCTGTTCCAGGAACGGGTCGATCAATTGCAGGCCGACCTCACTCCTTATGAACGGGCCGTCAAGTTTACCCTGCTGGCGGAGCCTTTCAGCATCGAAAACAATGCAATGACCAGCACACTCAAACTGCGTCGCAGGATTATCATGGAGAAATACCGTGACCTGATCGAGCTGATGTATTCAACGGCTTAGTTTCCATCGCTTGTGTGACCAGAGCCAGTTGGCAGGCTCTTCCCTGATTATCGATTCAAGCATGCCGGCAAACCGCCGGGTAATTTCCCCTTCTGGCATGCCGGCCGGGTCATCGGCGAGCAACTGCAACCGAAGGGTATAATATCCCCTCCTGATACGACGGATGTTCACATAGATCACCGGGTGATCATTCAACCGGGAGTGCTTTTCCGGTCCGTGCAGGAAAGCGGTCTCCCTGTCCAGGAAATCAACCCAGATGGCTTTCTCAGCGCTTCGGGGACTTTGATCCGCCACCATCAGGTAAATCGCAGGCCTGTCCCGATGCCGTTCAAACGTCTTTGTTGTCTCATAAATCGTTGCCAGAACAGTGCCGTATTTCTCCCTGCTTTTCTTCGCAAAACCATTGATCCATTTATTCCGGATCGGCTTGTAAAAACCAACTACATTGAAATTCGTCTGAAGAGGGGCCGAAAATGCCCCCCATTCCCAGTTACCGTAGTGGCCTGTGACAATAATGACACTTTTTCCTGCTTCCAGATAAGGATCTAAAATCTCAGCATTAATGATCCGGTGCCTTTTATTCACCTGCGCTTGCGACATCGTAAAAGCCTTTATCCCTTCCAGAAATATATCGGCCAGGTTCCGGTAAACTTTTTTTATCAGATCCTTTCGTTCCTTCAACGGCATATCGGCAAAAGCAGTCGTAATATTATCAATGATAACACCTTTGCGGTAAGCAAATATTCGGTTAAGAAAAAAACCCAAACCATCGGATAATGCATAAATGACACGAAACGGCATTAATCCCATCATCAAAACAAAAAGATAAAAAGCTGCAGCAACCAATGGTTTGAACATCCATGAAAGTTTATGAAGTAAAGTTAGCATTAATTTCCGTCAAACCTCGCTATCTTTGTCAAAGAAAGTGATAATAACAGCTATCTGCCCCAGGTTAAAAAATAGAAGTAACTGATAATGAGAATCATATTCATATGGTTTTTTCTGATGATCATGATCATCAAATCATTCACTGGTTTGGCACAACCATCCTTTAATCAGCGCGAGGCAGACAGTCTTTTATTGCTATTATCCGGCAAAGATTCCCTGACTGCAGCGCAGCAACAAAATGATTCACTTCAACAGGCCCATATCCATTTGTCCACAGGATGGTTCTACTACAACCGTCGTAATATAAATGCGGCATTGCAGGCATTTAACAGTGGCCTCAGGATGGGTGAGGCATTGCAGGATAAAACCATCCAGGCAGATGCCTGGTTCGGTACCGGGCTCGTTTATTTTATTTATGATGATTACCGTGAGATGTACCCCGCCATACAAAGGTACCTGGAATTATCCGATCCGGCGACCCAACAACACAGGATGTCGGATGCATACCGTTTACTGGGTGCTTATTACCGTCACATAGGGCAGTTTCAGCAAGCCATTGATGCCAATCAGAAATCATACGATATCGCAGTATCAGTCAATGATTCGATCCAGATGGGTGCAGCATTGAACCATATCGCCTGGTATTACTACGAAATGGGTAACCTGGATAAATCACTCGAAATATACCGGCAAAACCTTACTTTCTATTCCGGAGATGGTCGGAATCCCCTGGCAAACATATATGGCAACATGGGTAATATTTACCGCGACTGGGAGAGGTACCCTGAAGCAATCGGATATTACAACAGGAGCATAGAACTGGCCTTGAAAAACAATGACCTGTACAATCTCTCATGGTTATACAAGGATATCAGCGACCTGTATGAACGGACCGGTGAGTACAAACAGGCCCTGGAGAATATGAAGCAGGCGGCGGTTTACCAGGATTCTTTGACATCTGTTAATTACCAGCAAAGGATGGCCGGTGCCAGGTCACAATATGAGGCTGAAAAAAATGCAAGGGAGCTTGAGCTTCTTTCGTTAAAACTCCAGAGGAACCGTTTCCTGAACTGGGCACTGGCTACCGGCATAGGGCTGGTCCTCATCATTGCCTTGCTGATCATCATCCGTTCCAGGCTGAAAGCCCGTCAGCGGATCGAAGCCATGAACCGAAAGGTGTCAGAACTGCATCAGACAAACCTGCGCCAGCAGATGAATCCACACTTCATCTTCAACACGCTTAATTCCATCCAGTACTATGTCTTTCAAAACGATAAGATCTCTTCCAACAACTATATGACAAAATTCGCCTCCCTTATCCGTAAAACACTTGAAAACAGCCGGCATACAGCCATTACCATTCAGGAAGAACTCGAAACTCTCAGCCTCTATTTAGAACTGGAATCATTGAGGTTCAAGGAAAAATTCGAATGGAGAATCGATGTAGACGATGAGATCGATACGTTGACTTATAAAATGCCCACCATGCTCATCCAGCCTTATGTGGAAAATGCCATCACCCATGGCCTGATGCATAAAGAAAACGGGAAAGGACACCTTCGGATAGGGCTTTTCCTAAAAAACGAACAGATCCTCTGCACCATAGAAGATGATGGAATTGGCAGGGCCAGGGCGATTGAGATCAAACAACAGAAAAACGGCCACCACCAAAGCATGGGCATAACGATCACTGAATCGAGGCTCCGGCTGGTCAATGAGCTCTATGGAAAAAAAATGAAAGTCCAATACACTGACTTACTGGATGATTCCGGTAACCCGGCAGGGACACGAGTGCTGATAAATATTCCAATCATCACCTGAAAATAAAGTTATGATTAAAGTAGTTATTGTTGATGACGAGCCAGATGCGGTACAATTCATAGAATCGATCCTGACAGAATATTGCCCGCAATCGAAGGTGGTTGGAAAGGCCTATTCTGCGCATGAAGGCTACAGGGTGATCAATGAAACAAACCCAGACCTTGTTATGCTCGACGTTCAGATGCCCCATGGCAGCGGATTTGACCTGCTTTCCCGCTTCGAAAAGAAAACTTTCGACGTTATCTTCATTACAGCCTTCAACCATTACGCTATTCAAGCTATTAAGTTCAGCGCTGTCGATTATATCCTGAAACCGGTCAACATCTCCGAATTGATCGCGGCTGTCGGAAAGGTGGAAGAAAAAAGAAGCAACAGTGAATACCATAACATGAGCTACCATGCTCTCCTGGAAAATCTCCGGTCTCCGAATCCGGTCAAACTTGCCATCCCCACTTCCGATGGGAGTGAGTACCTGAATACTTCAGAGATCATTCGTTTGGAAGCCGATAGAAGCTATACCTGGTTCTACCTGACTGATAATCGTAAGCATCTGGTCTCCAGAAACCTTAAGGAATACCAGGAACTGTTAAACGACCTTGGTTTTTTCCGCCCCCATAACTCTCACCTGGTCAATCTGCATCATGTTAAAAAATTTATTCGTCATGAAGGCGGATATATTGAAATGAACGATGGTTCCCATGTGCCTGTTTCCAGAGGGAAAAAGGATCTTTTTCTGGAACAAATGTCCAGGATATCGAAATGAAAAATCTTCAGGGCTAAATGATCCCCTTTTCCTGCAGGATTGAAAAGAAGCTATCCTTGTATGTATTACTGACAGGTAATGCCTGATCAGCTATAAAAACTTGATTTTTAACGATATTATCAATTTTATCAAGCGCAACGATATAAGATCGGTGGATCCGGACAAAATGACTTGCCGGCAAACTTTCTTCCATTCTCATGAAACTTTGCAATGTCATAATATTTTCATCCCTTGTAACAATCTTCAAATAATCTCCCTGCCCCTCGATGTATAATATATCGTTGAAATTCACCTTTTGAAGCCTGTATTCGGTCTTCACAAAAAAATAGTCGATTTTAGGGTTTTGAATGACCAGTTCCTTTTCCTGAAGTTTCCTTTCCTCTGAAAGAAGTATAAAACGCTCATAGGCTTTGTTGGCTGCCTGTAAAAACCGTTCGAACGAAATGGGCTTTAAAAGATAATCGGTTACATCCAGTTCATACCCCTGCAAAGCATAGGAGGCATAAGCCGTTGTCAGGATCACCTGTGGTTTGGTATTTAATATTTTCAACAACTGAATTCCTGTTAGCTCCTCCATCTGTATATCAAGAAGGATCAGTTCCACAGGATATGCTTTCATATAATTCAGGGCATCCACTGCACTTTCAAACCTTCCCTGGAACTCAAGAAAAGGCACCCGGATGATATAATCCTGAATGATATCGAGCGCCAGGGGCTCATCATCAACCGCAATACATTTAAGGCGTGTCATGTTTCGATGATTAGATGTACATTGAAAAAATCAAGTTCGTCAGAAATTTCAAGTATATGCTTTCCGGGGTAATGCAGTTCCAGGCGCTTCTGGATGTTATTCAGTCCAACACCGCTTTCTATCACTTTATTAACGTTTTTTGACGCTTTTAAATTTTTAATCTGGAAAATAATCCGCCTTTCTTCCACCGTGAGATTAATCATTATACAAGCCCCGGGCAGATTCTTGTTGCCATGTTTAAAGGCATTTTCAACAAACGGCACCAGTAATACCGGAGCAATTTTTTTTCCTGCCGGGTCCCCATTGATGGAAAATTCAATGAATTCTTTGTTGGAATAGCGAAGCATTTGCAAATCAATATAGCTGTGCAGGTATTGAATTTCCTGTTCAAGCGGAACCATTTCGGATTGAGTATCATATAGCATGTAACGCATGATCTCAGATAGTTTCAAAACCGCGTTGCTCGCCTGTTCTGACCCTTTGTAAACCAACGAATAAAGATTATTAAGGGTGTTCATTAAAAAATGAGGACTGACCTGTGATTTCAGTAAATCTATTTCACTTTGCTGCTTTTCCCTGACTAATTCAAAACGATACTGTCTTTCACGGAACCACTCGATACTCAGGTAAACGATATACGCATAAATTAGGAACATAAAGGTCCAGAAGAAGGGATACAATATCACCTTCCAATTATCTCCCATAACTGGCCAGCGCTGGAAAGCGCCGAGTATATCCTTTAACCAGGGATTGGACAAATAGCGCAGTGTACCCAGAATAGCCATAAAAGCCAAACCGGACCATATCATTGTAAAAAACGACCTTCTTTTTACCACAAATGGAATTAAAAAAAAGTATGCCAGGTAAAAGACCATTGCATTCTGGGCGTTTTGCAACATAAAATAATAGCTTTCAGGCGTAAACAGGTAACTACTGAAACTGAACATGAAGAAAGGAGCGATGACAAATGTTGCCCAAAAGAGAAGGTGAATAATGATTACCTGATATCTTTTCATGGTTTTAGCTGAATAAGCAAAAATATGCTGAATCAGCGCTAAAAAGAAGGAAATTCAAAACTATTCGACCGTATGGGTCTTTCAACCGGTGAATGGCTATTTTTTATCGGCGAATGTCAGGGTTTTCATTTTCACCTGTCATTTTTTTTCTTACTGAACCTGCTGTCAGGCTTCTTTGCCCTGAGCTCCCAATGCGGGCCTTCGCCAATTTCCCGCGGCAGTGGTATTTTGTAAATGATCTGCCCGATCAGTTTCTCTATACGATTGAACTTTTCCATGTCAACAGGATTTACAAGGGTCAGCGCGATTCCGGAGGCCTCTGCCCTGGCAGTACGTCCAACCCGATGGACATAATCCTCGGCGTCGTGCGGCGCATCGAAATTGATCACCAGGTCGATGTCCTTTATATCAATCCCGCGGCTCATGACATCCGTAGCGACCAGCACCCTGGTCTGCTTGGACCTGAACCGGAGCAGAACCTCTTCCCGCTCCCGCTGCTCCAGATCCGAGGAAATCCCCTCCACGTAATATCCTTTGCCTTTCAGAGAACGGACGATTTGCCCGACTTTGCTTTTGGTTGATGTGAATATCAGAATGCTTTTGCATAGCGGTTTATCTGCAATCAGGCTGTTGATGAGCGGCGTCTTCTGCGCTTCAAAAACAAGATAGGCCCCTTGCAGAACTGCCTCCGGGGGTTTCGTCAAAGCGCTGGTGAAGGTCGCTGGATTTGTAAGTATCTTACCTGCCATTTCCCTGATCTTCGGGGGTATGGTAGCGCTGAACATCAGTGTCTGCCTCTTTTTCGGAAGGAATGACACAATCTTCATGATGTCATCGTAAAAACCGATATCCAGCATGCGGTCGGCTTCATCCAGGACCAGGTGTTCGATCGTTTCAAACCGAACATAACCCAGGTTGAGATGAGCGATCAGTTTACCGGGCGTGGCGACAATAATGTCAGCGCCCCCGGTCAGGGCACGCTTTTCCTGCTCCCAGTCAATGCTGCCGCCTCCACCGTATAGTGAAATAGATGTAACCCCCTGAAAGTAAGCAAACCCGTTAATCTGCTGGTCGATTTGCAGCGCCAGCTCACGCGTGGGTACAATGACCAGTGTGTTTACCTCACGTGCTTCTCTCCCGGTCAGTTTATGCAGGATCGGCAGCATGAAAGCCGCGGTTTTGCCCGTACCGGTCTGCGCACTGGCAATAAGATCACGCCCGCGCATGATCTCCGGTATCACGAGTTCCTGGATAGGCGTGGGCTTTTCATATCCCATGAAGGAAATGGCCTCGAGAAGTTTTTCGTCCAGTTCGAAATCTTTAAACGTCATAAGTCAATTCGAAAATATGATTAAGGAAGGTTATTAAGCCGGCAAAGGTAATGGTATTTCCGGGAAAATTCATGCATAAAAAATTCGTTTCTTTGCAAAAAAAATTGTGTTTTGAAAATCATTGGAATTCGCGATTTAACCCCATCGGCATACGTCATGCGTATTGAGCGTAATGGAATCCCTTTCATAGCAGGGCAGCATATCCTTTTAGGCAGAAAAGACGATATCCATGCCCGTGAGTACTCTGTTTACAGCGCTGTGCAGGATAATTTTTTCGAAGTGCTCATAAAAGAAGTAAAGGAAGGTACCGTTTCCCGAAAATTAAAAAAGATGATCCCAGGCGATGAGCTTAATTTTGAAAACCCGGTGGGATATTTTGTCCTGAAGCCGGAAGACATTAATGCAAAGAAGTTTTTATTCGTTGCCAGCGGAACCGGTATCGCCCCGTTTCACAGTTTTGTCCAATCCTATCCCGGTTTGGATTACACCTTGCTCCACGGTGTCAGATATGCTTCAGAAGCTTATGAAAGAGAGCATTACACTCCTGAACGGCTTATCCTGTGCACCTCACGGGATGCAAAAGGTGATTTTCACGGCAGGGTGACCAATTATCTCCGGCAACACCCGATAGAAGATAAAAACACATTGTGTTATTTCTGCGGAAACTGCGAAATGATCCACGAAGCCTATGATATCCTGCTGAAACAGGGCGTGCTGTCGGAGAACCTGTTTGCGGAAGTATATTTTTAATGAACTATCATGTAATAACGCTTGGTTGCCAGATGAACCTCTCCGATTCGGAGCGGGTCAGAACAGTCATTGATGGCATGGGCTATACCTGGACCGAAAATGAAAATGAAGCAGCCTTGCTGGGTATTATCGCCTGCTCGGTCCGGCAGAAATCGATAAACAAGGTTTATTCCCGGATCAGCCAGTGGAACCGCCAGAAAAATAAGCGAAACCTCATTACTTTCATATCAGGGTGCATCCTGCCGGCCGATAAGGAGAAATTCCTGAAGCTCTTCGACCTGGTTTTCCCAATGAGTGAGCTGAACCAGTTTCCCGAGATGCTAAGCCAGTACGGTGTAGTGACCCCGTCATCGATCCGTGAAATGGCCGCGCAAATGCGCATGAATGAAAGCATCCGCGATTTCTGGCATATCACGCCCCATTACAACTCGTCTTTTGAAGCTTTTGTCCCTATCCAGAACGGATGCGATAAATTTTGTTCATTTTGCGCAGTACCCTATACCCGCGGAAGGGAGATTTCCAGACCTTCGGATGAGATTTTAGAGGAAGTGAAAGACCTCATCCGCCGTGATTACAAAACCATCACCCTGCTCGGTCAAAATGTCAACTCATATGGATTGGACAAAAAAGGCGCAGAGTTGACGTTCCCCGCCCTGCTTCGGGAGATCGGTGAAATAGGGATGGCTTCAGGTAAAGAGTTCTGGGTCTATTTTACATCCCCCCATCCCCGCGATATGACGGATGAGGTGATCGATATTATCGCGAAATACCCCAACCTGGGAAAACAGATCCATATCCCTTTGCAGTCGGGTGACGACAAAGTACTGATCCGGATGAACCGGAAACATTCACTCGATAAGTTCAGGGATATCATCCGGAAAATCAGGGAAACCATTCCGCAGGCCAGTGTCTTTACTGACATCATCGTAGGATTCTCCGGGGAAACGCAAGAGCAGTTTCAAAATACCGTCATGGCGATGGAGGAATTCCGGTTCAATATGGCCTATATCGCTCAATATTCGCCAAGGCCGGGGGCCGCCAGCTCCCGCTGGGCCGACGATATTCCGCATGAAGTCAAAAAGGAAAGGTTCCGCCATCTTACACAGGAATTGCAGAAATATTCCCTGGAGCAGAACCGCCGGATGACAGGCAAGACATTTCGTGCCCTCGTAACCGGAAAAGACCGGAAACCAGGGTATTTCTCAGGGATTACAGAAGGTAAGATCGTCCTGCGGTTCGCATCAGAAAACGAATCCCTCGTCGGCACTTTCCAGGATGTTACCATCAAAGCAGCCACTCCTTTCTCACTGGAAGGAACGCTGGCAGCCCCCACCCCTTCCCTCCCCCAAATTGGGGGAGGG
>JAHYJL010000057.1 GCA_019429045.1 Bacteroidales bacterium | reverse complement strand
CATCAGAATAATCGCTCAGGGAAACCCATTTCCCGTCGACATTTTTCAGCTTGAAATCGTGGGCTTTGTCGCCTACCTGGTAGCCGCCGGCATTGGCAACGAAAGCCGGCCCGGAAACTAAAGAGAACATCAGTAACATAAATGTGATCTTTTTCATGGTTTATAAATATAAAAATGATTGAACAATCGATTTGAGTTCTGTATAATGAAGTTTACTTTCAAAAAATTCTTTTTTATCACCCCGTAGGATCAGTGTAGCGGGTATGGCGCCCGACCAGGCTTCACTGACCTGACCGATCCATTTGTCGGCATCGGGGTCGTGCAGCATGACAACGCCCTCCTTCATCCCGCGCGCTTTAATAAAAGGGATCACGCCGCTCTCCAGGTTTCTCCTGAAATCGAGGCTGACGTAAATGAAACTGATCTTTTGCCCGGCCAGCTTTTCCGACAGGCGGAGAAAATCAGGGATCTCCTCCACGCAGGGCTTGCACCAGGTCGCCCAGAAGTTGATCACGTAAGTGATGTCGTCATCGGGGAACAAAATGGGCTTGAACCCTTCAAAATCATAGACCGGGATAGAGAAACCATCCTGATTTACAACCTCTTTCGGATTGCCTTTCAGGCTGCCGTCATGATTTTGTGATGCTGAATTCTGCCCGTCCGAGAAAGTTGAAGCCATAACCAATGCCAATAATATCAATGTAAATTTCATGATTGAATCTTACTGGTTGGTTAACAATATCAGAAGCATAAATGTTCACCTATTTTAATACTCCATTTTTTTTTTCGCCACAAAAGCACAAAAACACTAAAGAACTCTAATGTGTTAATATTTTGATTTTCAACTTTTGGTGTAAGTTGGTGATTTGGTGTTTTTGTGGCATATTGAATACAGCATTTAAAAAGGGTTCAGGAATATATAATAAATCAGAACCCCAGTAGGAGCCCCGCCCCGCCGGCGAGCAGCCCCAGGGCCACCTTTATCGCCTTCATCAGCACAAAGCTTCTGCCCGATTCGGCAAGCAGCGGGATGGATCCGTGGCCGTCCTGCACGATGGTATTGGCCAGCAGGATGCTGAAGGGAATGGCTCCGCTCAGAAAAAGGGTCAAAAACACGATATGAGGGCCCGATTGGGGGATGATCCCGATGAGTAACGCCAGCCCGAGCATGATCAGCAGGTTGTTGCTGATCCAGTGCTCCAGGTGAAAATAGATCAGCCCGACGTCGATGACCATGAAAGCCAGCAATGTCCAGAGGAATATTTTTGGGAGATGTTTTTTGATGGTATGTTTCCAGAGATGTTCCGTAAGAAAATGGTCCGGTACGGTGGTCACGATGAACAGCCCGATCAGGGTGACGATAATATAGGTAGGTTTTTCCCATCCGCCGGTATTGTGATATTCGGCCGTGGTAAACAGATGCAGCAGGAAAATCAGCCCGCCGGTCATCAGCAGCGCCCGGGTGAATGTGATTTTCCGGAGCTGGGGGATGATCTGCCCGGGAACAAAGCTGGCGCAGGCCAGGTCTTCCTGGTGTATCGGGAAACGCTTTTCGGGATGCCTCAGCGGGCTTTTATCCTTGAGGAAGAAATAATAGATATAGCCTGCCAGTAAAGCGGTCAGAAATATAGCCAGGTGAATCTTCAGGGCCTGGGCCGGGTACATGGAGAACATGATGAAGGCTTCGTCGCCGGCGGTGGCGATCATGGCGGCTAAAAGAGCGGCGAAGTTGAAAGTGCGGTGGATATAGAGTGAAACGGCGGTAAATGCGCCGAGGCATCCCGGGATCAACCCCAGTATCGCGGCCACGGTGATCTGCAGATAGCCTGATCGGCTCAGTGGCTTGCTCCAGCGCCCTTTTGTCTGCACCGTGATGTACTCGATGAGCAGCATCATCACCAGTACGAAAAAAGTGACCATCAGTGTGTGCTGGATAACGGAAATGAATGTGTCGAGGCTCAGCGCGCCGTGATCATGGTGAAGGTGGTGGTGTTCCATACAGTGTTCAGGCTTTGGCAGGTCCGCCGTATTCCACAAAATTCCGCTCGGTTTCGTATAACTCGATCTTCAGGTCAAAACGCGGATCAATCAATTCTTTCAGGATATGCCAGATTCGGATGGCGATATTCTCAGCCGATGGGTTCAGGTCTTTGAAATCGGCAACATCCAGGTAAAGGTTTTTATGGTCATATCTTTCGATGATATGCTCACGGATGATGTCATTCAGCTCTTTCAGGTCGATGACATAACCGGTTTCCGGATCAACCGGACCGGTCACCCTGACCACCAGGTTGTAGTTATGGCCATGGTAATTCTCGTTGTTGCATTTGCCGAAGACTTTTTCATTCTTATCGTCATCCCAGTTGGGGTTATGCAGGCGGTGAGTGGCGTTGAAATGGGCCTTTCTGCAGGCAGTGACGATTTCCGGGGGTTTATTTGCAGCCATAGCGATTATATCTTTGACGGTTAATCACAGGTCATTCCATTATACAAAAATAAGAAATAATGCCTGTCATCAATGCTTTTTCAATCTGTCGGAACAAGGATGTGAATGGGAGCATAACCTCAAAGATTTCCCGGTCGTATATTTTTTGATGAGAAAGCGCGGGACAGGGTCATAGCCGCTGGTACCCCATGGGTGACAGCGCATGATGCGGTTAGCGGCCAGAGACCCTCCCCGGAAAAGCCCGTGCATCTTCAGGGCGTCGACAGCATAGGATGAGCAGGTGGGCAGATGGCGGCAGCCGGCTGGCAGAATAGGGGAGATGACATACTTATAAATGTAAATAAGCCCTATGAATGGGGCGATGATTATTTTTCTGAAAGCTGATTGATGACCGGACATAATGCTGCCGTTGGTTCTAATTTCTGAATACCTGATACCCGTCCGACCGGACATCATCAATAAGTGCCTCTATTTCATCCTTTGGAATATCATATTTCTGCATAACCCTGGTAAATATCTCCACCGATGTTTCAAATTCTTCCGGAATCACTTCATCAGCGCCCGCATCATACACGGCTGTCAGGTCATGGACCAGGCGGGTCCTGACAATAATAAAAAGTTTCGGGTTGATGGTGCGGGCTATTCCGACGATCCTGACGGCTTCTCCCGTACCGGGTATGGTAATAACCAGAATACGAGCTGATTGGATAAAAGCATGTTCCAATACCTCGGGTTGGGTGGCGTCACCAAAAAATATAATCTCTCCCTCTGCCTTTTCCTGCCGTACTGTTTCAGGATTCAGTTCGATGATAACATGCGGGATATCAGCATGCTTAGTGGCGCGGGCTACGTTCCGGCCATTGATCCCGTATCCGACAATCACCACATGATCCTCCATGCTGGCCACCGTACTTTCAGGTATGTTGGCATATCCAAACCGTATGGTGTCGGGAATGTTAAGCTTCATGACCCGTCTCCCGAATTTGTTGGCAAATAAAATGGCAAGAGGGGTTGTGGCCATACTTAGAACCGAAATATTTAAAAAGAGCTGGTAATTTTCCGGAGATAACAATCCGGCAGATGATCCTTGCAAAGCCAGGATAAATGAGAATTCCCCCACCTGGCTGATAGTAAAACCCACAAGGATAACCGTCCGCAGAGGATATCCCAATACAAAAGCTGCCAGCGCCGCAATTAAAGTCTTAATGGATAAAACCAACACAGTAAAAAAGAGGATAGGGAGAGGGTTTGCCAATACATAACTGATATCCAGCATCATTCCGATAGACAGGAAAAAGAAACTGGTAAATACGTGCAGGAAAGGAAGGACATTACCCAGGGCCGCCTGACTATAATCGGATTCTGATATCATAAGTCCTGCCAGAAATGCACCCAGGGCCAGGGACAACCCCATGCTCTGGGTAATAAATGCGACGGAAAAAGCAATGACAATGATGCTCAGATTAAACAATTCCTTGCTCTGCGTTTTTGCAATCAAAAAAAGTGCCTTGGGAATCAAATATCGTGATCCAATCAAAACAAAAAGGATAATCGTTATAAATTTCAGTATGATTATCCAGATAGATTGGCCGGATTCTGCCATATCTCCGGACAGATATGGTATCAGCAGGATCATTGGGACAATGATCAGGTCCTGGAATATCAGGATGCCCAGTAATACACGCCCGTGTACGCTTTCCAGTTCACCTTTGTCCCTCAATAATTTAATTACAATAGCGGTACTGCTCAGGGCGATGATGAAGCCAATGAAGATGGCTTCCTGGATGCTATTATCTTTATAATAATAGGCGATAACAGTGATAATCACGATGGTCAGCAACACTTGCACTGATCCGCCAAGCAATAAGGTTTTCCGGAGACGGATCAGGTTTTTCATGGAAAACTCAATGCCTATGGCAAATAAAAGAAGGATAACGCCTATCTCTCCCAGGATTTCGACCTCTTCAATACCTGATATAAGGCCCACTCCATGAGGCCCGGCAATGATACCTGCAAGTAAAAGTCCGATAATGGCCGGGAATTTGAACCTGTAAAATATAAACATGACAATGATTGCCAGGCCGAGGGTAAGGACGATATCTGTCAGAAGACCAAAATGCATTTACAGATTTTCTGAATCAAAAATATAAAAATAATATCATTGATCGCAGCTTTGGACGCAATCGGGGGATCAGAGAAATGAAAAAGGCTGCCATTTCGACAGCCTTGTAAAGGTCTTTATTTGTATCTGGCTTCCTTGATACGGGCTTTCTTGCCTTTCAGTTCGCGCAGGTAGAAGATCCTGGCCCGGCGGACACGGCCCCTTTTATTTACCTGTATATCATCAATGAAAGGGGAGGCGATGGGGAATATCCTCTCGACGCCAATATTTGCCGATATTTTACGGACGGTGAAAGTCTCGGTAGGTCCCGAGCCGACCCGCTGTAATACCACCCCCTGGTACTTCTGAAGCCTTTCTTTGCCACCTTCCCGGATCTTATAAGTCACCGTCACCGTATCACCGGCCTTAAAAGCGGGAAATTCCTTGCTAACAGAAAGACTGTCAACAAACTGCATGATTTCGTTCTTGCTCATCGTTATCAGGTATTATCGCGATTCTTAAAAAAGAGTGCAAATATACAACTATTTGGGATAATGCGTATATCATTCATCAATATTTTCCATTAGTCCGGGCCTCCTCTCTATTGTCCTTTTTAAAGACTGTTCCAGGCGCCATTCCCTGATCTTTTGCTCGTGGCCCGAAAGAAGGATTTCAGGTACTTTCCACCCTTTGTAATTTGCCGGACGGGTATAGACCGGTGGCGAGAGCAGATCGTCCTGGAAGGAATCGGACAGGGCCGATGTTTCATCCCCGATGACCCCGGGAATGAGGCGGGCCAGGCTGTCGGTCACCACGGCCGCCGCCAGTTCGCCCCCTGAAATGACATAGTTTCCGATGGATATCTCACGGGTTATAAAATGCTCCCTGACACGCTCATCAACACCCTTGTAATGCCCGCACAACAAGACCAGGTTTTGTAATGTGGAGAGATGATTGGCCACCTTCTGATCGTAAAGCTGGCCGTCCGGGGTGAGATAGATGACTTCGTCATACAGCCTTTCCGATTTCAAATGGTCCAGGCATTTGGCAATGGGCTCGATCATCAGCACCATGCCGGCTCCCCCGCCGTAAGGATAATCGTCCACGCTGCGGTATTTGTCGGCCGTGTAATCCCTGAGATCGTGAAGGTGAATTTCAAGCAATCCTTTTTCTACTGCCCTTTTGACGATCGACTGGTCAAAAGGTCCGCTGAACATGCCGGGGAACAGTGTGATAATGTCTATTCGCATGTGATAAAAGTATGAAAAAACATGCATCACGATGCTTTTTCGTAAATTTGCCCTAAAATTAATAATGATGAAAAGATATCTATCTCTGTTTTTGATGATTTCACTGGTTATGACTGTGGTCCATGCTCAGATCTCACCCAATAAATATTTTGTCAAATTCACCGATAAAAACAATTCGCCTTATTCTATCAATAACCCGTCGGACTATTTGTCACAGCGGGCCATTGATCGCAGAAATAAGCAGAACATACCGGTAGAGATCTCCGATCTGCCTGTGAATCCGGCATATCTTGCCGGAGTGGCCGCTACCGGCGCAACGATCCTTAACCCTACCAAATGGTTTAACGGCGTGACCATTTACACCACCGATCCCGCGGTGCTTACAGCTATTTCCAGCCTGCCGTATGTGCAGGGAATTACTAAATCGTCGGTTAAACCGGCTGATTCACCCGAACATGAGCCGTATGATATGAAACCTTTTTTCAAATATGAGGAATACAACCAGCCTGTTCCGGCGAAAGTTAAATCGGGGACGGGATGGAGCGACTATAATTATGGCCCTTCCTTGAACCAGATCATGATGCTGCGTGGCGACGAGTTTCATGCCCTGGGATACAGGGGGGAAGGAATGGTGATCGCTGTGCTGGACGCAGGATTTACCAATACGCACACACACCCTGTTTTCGACAGTCTATGGCAAAATAACCAGATCCTGGGCACACGCGACTTTGTGGCAGGAGGTGAGGTTACTTTCAATGATCATACGCATGGCACGATGGTCCTTTCATGTATGGGATCGAATTACCCGGAGCAACTCATCGGCACAGCCCCAAAAGCCTCCTATTGGCTGCTACGTTCGGAAGACGGCGCTACTGAATATATCATCGAGGAGTACAACTGGGTTTCCGCTGCTGAATTTGCCGATAGTGTAGGGGCTGATGTCATCAATTCCTCGCTGGGTTATACTGTGTTCGACGACCCATCACAAAACCACACCTATGCCGACATGGACGGCAATACCACGCCTATTACCAACGGGGCCGACATGGCAGCCCAAAAGGGAATTCTTGTGGTCAACAGCCTTGGAAATTATGGCGGAAGTTCCTGGTATTACCTGGGCGCCCCTTCTGACGGCGATAGCGTCATGGGCATCGGTGCGGTTGATCCGGGTGGTAATCTCGCCGGCTTCAGTTCCCGCGGTCCTTCTTACGATGGCCGCGTTAAACCCGATGTAGTAGCTCAAGGATCAGGTGTTTATGTGGCGGATCCGTATGGGTCATTCACCTGGGGCGGAGGCACCTCTTTTTCTTCTCCCATCCTGGCAGGTATGGCGGCATGCCTCTGGCAGGCAAACCCCACCTATAATAATATGCAGGTAGCCGATGCGATCCGCAAAAGCGCAAGCCAGTATCTTTCACCAGATGATATGCTGGGTTACGGCATTCCCGATTTTATCGTAGCCAACAGTATCCTGACCATTATCGATGCTTTCCAGCCCGAATCTTTCCTTGTTCATATCTATCCCAACCCGGTCCGGGATGAAATTAACCTTCGCTTTTCCAGCCAGCAGGTAGGCAGCAAGGCTCATGCGCTGATCACCGATATCACCGGTAGGGTGGTGGCCGTGTCTGAATTCAACGTTTTACCAGGCGAAATTGAAAAGTTAAACATGCCCGATAATATGCCGGCAGGGATTTATTTGCTTAAACTAACAGTTGAGAAGAAAGAATATAACTTTAAGATTATCAAGAGATAATCGATTCAGGTCGTGCTCCAACGACTAAAGCCGTTGGTTCCTAGTATTTTACAAAGGTTGCAACCGACGGCTTCAGTCGTCGGACTATAAAAAATCGGACGATCCATAAAACCGGAAAGTGCCATCTGAAAAAAGAACAATCACTTTTTCCGGAGTCTGTTGCTTTTCTGACTTATATTCAACCGGATCTTCAGAACGTGCCCTGGGCGTTTCATGAATATCGTCGTTATCCAAAGGCTTTCTGAAAATTTCTCCTTTTCCCAAAAGCAGCCAGTCGGGATTGATATCAGGGTAGGAGGTGAGTATTTTCTGCAGGAAATCTAAACCGGGATTGTTCCTGCCCGACATAATATGTGAAACGGACGATCGCTGCACACCCAGCTTCTGGGCAAAATCAGACGGGCTTTCCTTTTTTATTTCCAGTAATTTTCTGATCCGGTCTTTCATAATGGTTACAAATGTAATAAATTCAATAACTCATTCATAACATTAAAAAGTTTACAAATGTGAATTTGTGTTTCATGTTTCATTGGCTGCGTCACCATTTACTCATGAGTATAAGGTTACATATGTAAACAATATTTTGCCACAAAAGCACCAAAGCACAAAAAGTCACAAAAAGTTATAAGCTAATTTTTGTGGAATTTTGAGTTTTTGTGTTTTCGTGGCAAGAGAATTCTCGAATAACCACAGTTAATACACAAAAAAAACTGAAATAAAGATGAAAACTCTTTTCGAATAAATGAATCCGAAGGAAAAAATAATGCTTAAAACCGCTCCAGCGCACTGAAAAAGAATGCCGCTTCGATGATGGCGTTCTCGTCACTGTCCGAACCATGCACGGCATTCTCCTGGATGTTCGTACCATAAAGCGCGCGGATGGTACCGGGAGCTGCTTCTTTCGGATTGGTTGAACCGATGAATGAACGATAAGCCTCTATTGCATTGTCTTTATGAAGAATAGTCGCTACAATCGGCCCTGACGACATGAATTCTACCAGGTCTTTATAAAACGGGCGTTCCCGGTGTACAAAATAGAATTGCTCAGCCTGCGCCCGCGTTAGCTTTAAATACTTCATCGCAACGATACGAAAGCCTCCTTCAATGATCTTGTCCAGTATCTTTCCCGTATTGCCGTTTCTGACCGCTTCGGGCTTGATCATGGTGAGTGTGATTTTTCCTGCCATAATAATAAGTTTGAATATTCTGGCTGCAAAAATAGAATTAAATTCGCCGGAAGAAGGAAGTTCCTTTGGTATCCGGCGGAAAATTGTTTTCTTTGCTACAGCAGAAAATCATTGCCAGTGAAAAATTTCGAATTCGAAAAGATCATTGAACTGATCGGGCATAGCCAGCTCATAGCTGTCACAAGCCATCATAATCCCGACGGTGATGCCATTGGTTCTGTCCTGGCTTTGAATGGCCTGCTCACCAGCCTGGGCAAGACATCCGTGCCGATGGTCCCCAATGATTATCCCGGCTTCCTGAAATGGATGCCTTCCGGGGAAAATATGCTGGTGTTTTCCGCAGATCCCGACCGGTGCAAAAAGATCATCAGCGAAGCCGGGGTGATCTTCTGCCTGGATTACAATGCCATGCACCGGACCGATGCCATGTGCGAACCCCTGAAAGCTTCCGCTGCCGTGAAGATACTGATCGACCATCATCCCGATCCTTTACTCGATGATTTCAATCTTTATTATTCCGATATTGAAACTTCATCTACTGCAGAATTGCTTTATCGCTTTATCCGGGGATGCGGATGGTCGGATAAAATAAACCAGCCTATCGCGATTAATCTTTTCACCGGTATTATGACAGATACCGGCTCATTCAGTTATGCCTGCCATTATCCTGAGACATTTGAGATCAGCGCCGACCTGATCAGGAGAGGCGTTGATCCTGAATATCTCCACCGGATGGTCTTTGACACATACTCTGAACACCGGCTGCGCCTGCTGGGTTATTGCCTGGCTGAAAAGCTTACCGTTCTGCCTGAACTCAGGTCGGCATATATTACCCTGTCGAAAGAGGAGCTGAACAGGTTTCACTACCAGCCGGGTGATACTGAAGGGATTGTCAACTACGCCCTTTCCATTGCCCAGATCAATGTTGCCGTCATTATGACCGAGCGAAAGGACCGGATCAGGCTCTCTTTCAGGAGCAAGGGGGATTTTTCGGTGAACCGGCTGGCCAGGGAGCATTTCAACGGTGGCGGGCACAAAAATGCCGCCGGCGGTGATTCTTTCGTCTCCCTTGAAGAAACCACTGAAAAACTTAAAGGAATCCTTTTACAATACAAGGAGGATATTATCCGTTCTTTCAAATGAATCATCAGGAAAAATGTCATTCTCTTCCAGGCTTTTAATTTACATTATATCATTTATATTGTGCTTCTTAATGCTGCAATGCCATCAACCGGGTTCTGAAAAGCGGCTGCAGGATCCTTCCGTATATAAAGATCCGCTGATAAAAGCCAACCAGGAAGCTGTCAGGGTGGAAGCTGGGCAAATCGACGACTTCATCAGGCGCTACGGCTGGAATATGGAATCGACCGAAACAGGTATTCGTTACATGATCACAAAAAGCGGATCAGGAGCCATGACGGAATCAGGCAGAAGGGTGGAACTGGATTATTCACTCACCTTGCTGAACGGTGATACGGTGTACACTTCAGCAATGGATGGCCCCCTGGTTTTCCAGGTTGGGAAAGGGCAGGTGATCACGGGACTTGAAGAGGCGATTTTATTGCTCAGGGTTGGCGACAAGGCAAAAATTATTGTACCTTCGCACCTTGCTTTTGGCCTCATCGGGGACCAGGACAAAATTCACCATAAAGCCTCTCTGGTTTATGATGTGGAATTAGTCAGAATGTATTAGAAAACAATAATTTACAAATCTTATGAAACTGAGAAAATTGTTTATCCTGACCATTGTCATGGCGACAGGAGCCGCCATAATCTTTTCCTGTACCAAAGGAAACCATCCCGGATTCAAGAAAACAAAAACAGGCATCTACTATAAAATTTATACGCCTGAAAATAAAGACACATCCAATATTCACATTGGCAGTATTATCACCATGCATTTGAATTACGGAATGAAGGATTCGGTATTATTTGACAGCCGCAATATGCCTGAACCTGTAATTTTGCCCGTGATTGAACCTTCCTATGAGGGCGACTTTTATGAAGCCCTGCAGCTTTTTAATCAGGGTGACAGCGGGTCAATCATCCTGAAAGCCGGCCCATTTTTCAAAACCACCTTCCGTCAGCCTTCCCTGCCAGACTTCCTTACGGATGATACGGATCTTTATTTTGACATAGTGGTATTGAATGTCCAGACCGAAGAAGAGGCTGAATTTGAAATGCAGGCAAGAAATGCGGAGATGGAGCAGGAAGAGATGATTGAGATAGAAAAATATATTCAGGATAAAAACATCACCGTTAGTCCTACAGCCTCGGGAGTATATTATATCGAAACAAAAAAAGGGAAGGGGCTTTCACCCCTGCCGGAGTATTATGTTTCAGCCCACTTTACCGTATATCTCCTGAACGGCGACAAGCTTTTCTCTACCATTGACAGGGGAGAGCCCATTGAGTTCAGGTATGGAAACCAGTTTGAAAATCCGGGTTTCCAGGAGGCGTTAGGTTTTATGAAAGAAGGAGGCAAAGCCAATGCGATCGTGCCTTCATCGATGGCCTTTGGCGCACAGGGCGCCGGTAACGGGATCGTTCCTCCGTTCTCTTCGTTGTATTACGACATTGAACTGGTGGATGTGATCACCCCGGAAGAATGGGAAAAGAAACAGTCCGACCGCGATTCACAAAAGCAGGCTGACATGGCCAAAAAAGAACGGGATGAAGAAGTCGTGTTACAGAAATTCCTGAAGGATAATAATATCATACCCACCACGACACTGCCCGGCGGATTGATCTATATCGAAAAGGAGGCCGGCACCGGGTCCCAGCCCACCGAAGGCCAGAAAGTGAAGGTGCATTATACCGGTAAACTGATTGATGGGAAGGTCTTTGATTCATCCACTGACAGGGGAGAGCCCCTTGAGTTTGTCATCGGAAGAGGAGCCGTGATCGAAGGATGGGATAAAGGCATTCCACTGATGAAGACCGGTGGAAAAGCCACCCTGATCGTTCCTTCAAAGATGGGGTATAAAGACCAGGGCGCCGGAAATATCATTCCCCCCTATGCTACACTGATATTTGACGTGGAACTGGTGAGTGTGGAATAAATTCTTTTACCACGCTACTTTCTCCCTACGATAAACCTGGGATTCATCAGGTTTTCCTTGTTATACTCAAGGGGTTCGCCGGTATCAGCCTTTTTAATATAACCGCCAGAAATCTCGACCAATGCGTGCCCTGCCGCAGTGTCCCATTCCATGGTTGGGCCAAAGCGCGGATAAAGATCAGCTTTCCCTTCAGCTATGAGACAAAGCTTTAAAGAACTGCCAACAGAAACGAAATCGATGTCAGGGATCTCTTTTTTCAGTTCATCAATATAATTCACCGTTTCTTCTGATAAATGCGACCTGCTGGCCACAACAGTGTAATTCCTTTTCGGCTGTGGCATGGGAAGCGCTGTGGCTCTTTCTTTAAGCTGCTCAGGATCAAAAGAATCATTATCTGATAATAGGATGCGGTACGCCCCCGCACTCTTTGATGCAAAGTATAACATGCCGCTGACAGGGACATAGATAATACCCATAACAGGCTTGTTTTCATCCATTAAAGCGATATTGACCGTGAAGTCGCTGTTTCTTTTGATAAACTCCTTTGTGCCATCCAAGGGATCGACAAGCCAGAACCGCTTCCAGGCCTTACGCTCAGGGAAAGGTATTTTTTTCCCTTCTTCGCTCAACACCGGAATTCCGGTTGATGACAATATCTCAGTAATAACCTGGTGGGCTGCTTTGTCGGCTATGGTCAAGGGACTGTTATCGGCCTTATATTCTACGCTGAAATTGAGCTTATAAACATGCATGATCTCAACCCCTGCTTTAACTGCTGCACGAATAGCTGATATCAATATTTCATTTTCCCGCATAACGTTCACTTTCATGTCACTTTTCACTTTTCTCTTTTCACTTTTCTCTTTTATCAGTGTCTCTTTCTTTCAGATAGTCTTCCAGGGCATACATTTCATCTCTCAGTTTGGCAGCCCTGATAAAGTCGAGCTCCTTCACCGTTTTCTCAATTTCCTTTCTCAGGTCTGCTATAGATTTGGTAAGTTGTTCATCTGTCATATAACCCAAAACAGGATCGGCAGCGATGTCTGTTTTTTGCTTTTCGATGTATGGCTGGGGTTCTTTCTTCCTGGAATCGGCTACAGCGGTCTGGCCCAGGATATTTTCGACAGTTTTGATAATGGGAGTGGGAGTGATGTTATGGGCTATGTTGTAGGCCAGTTGTTTTTCACGCCTCCGGTTGGTTTCATCGATGGTTTTCTGCATCGAATCCGTCATTTTATCGGCGTACATGATCACCCGGCTGTCGATGTTCCTGGCTGCCCGGCCGGCGGTTTGTGTCAGCGACCGTTCCGACCGTAGAAAGCCTTCTTTGTCGGCATCCAGGATGGCCACCAGCGATACTTCGGGCAGGTCGAGCCCCTCCCGGAGCAGGTTCACCCCGACCAGCACGTCGAATTTACCAAGCCGCAGGTCGCGCATGATCTCCACCCGCTCCAGCGTCTCAACCTCCGCATGGATGTAACGGCTCTTGATGTTTAACCGGCCGAGATACTTGGTCAGCTCTTCAGCCATCCTTTTGGTTAGCGTGGTTACCAGCACCCGGCTCCCTTTTTTCACCGTCCGGTCGATCTCATCCAGCAGATCGTCGATCTGGTTCTGGCTGGGCCTGACCTCGATGATGGGATCCAGCAGCCCGGTTGGGCGGATCAGCTGATCTACCACCACGCCGCCCGATTTCTGCAGCTCATAGTCGGCAGGAGTAGCGCTGACAAAGATCACCTGGCTGACGATCGATTCGAACTCATCGAATTTCAACGGCCTGTTATCCAGCGCCGAGGGCAGCCTGAACCCATATTCCACCAGGGTTTGCTTGCGGGAACGGTCCCCACCGAACATCGCCCTGATCTGTGGTATGGTCACATGGCTCTCGTCGATCACCAGCAGATAATCGTCGGGGAAATAGTCCATCAGGCAGAACGGCCTGGTGCCGGGAGCCCTGCCATCAAAATACCGCGAGTAATTCTCGATACCGGAGCAATAACCCAGCTCCCGCATCATTTCTACATCATAGGCTACCCTTTCTTCCAGCCGTTTGGCTTCGAGCTCCTTGCCTATGTCCCTGAAGTAAGCCGCCTGCTTCCAGCCATCTTCCTCAATCTCCCGTAATGACTCCTTCATCTTATCCTGTGAGGTTACAAAAATGTTGGCCGGGAATATAGTGATCCCGTCATGCTGATCAAGGCGGAAGCCGTTGAGGGGGTTGAATGACTCGATGCTTTCGATCTCATCGCCAAAAAAGATGATACGATAAGCGAAGTCGGTATAAGCCGGGAAGATATCGACACTGTCGCCCCTGACACGGAACCGGCCCCTGCCAAAATCGGTCTCCGTCCTGGAATACAGGGCATCCACCAGCGAATAGAGCAGCCGGTTGCGGCTGAGCCGGTCGCCTGTCTTTACCTGGACAACATTGCTGGTAAAGTCATCCGGGTTGCCAATGCCGAAAATGCAGGAAACCGAAGAGACTACGATCACATCCCTTCTGCCTGATAAAAGCGATGAAGAAGCGCTCAGCCTGAGCTTCTCAATCTCATCATTGATCGAAAGATCCTTCTCGATATAGGTGTTTGTCACCGGCAAATAAGCCTCGGGCTGGTAATAATCGTAATAAGATACGAAGTACTCGACGGCATTTTCGGGGAAGAACTGTTTGAACTCACCGTAAAGCTGTGCTGCCAGTGTTTTATTGTGGCTTAATACAAGGGTTGGCCGGTTCACCTGTGCGATAACATTGGCGACAGTGAAGGTCTTACCGGAGCCCGTCACACCCAGCAGTACCTGCGCTTCGTCTCCACGGTGCAAACCTTCCACTAACTGCCGGATGGCATCCGGCTGGTCGCCCGTAGGTAAAAAATCAGATACCAGCTTGAAGTCCATCAGTGAATTCTTTTACTTATCAGGCATGAAATGGGATGGTGGTCCGATAATTCGATCAGGTCACGGCGGAATGCGTAAGATGTGAACATTTTATCATACAAAATATAATCGATCCTGAAAGAAGGCAGTACCCCGGCATAAGTATTTCCAAATCCGCGTCCGCTTTCACGGAAACCATCGACCAGTTCCCTTGTCAATTGCTGATAGGCATAAGAGGTAGGGATGTCGTTGAAATCGCCGCAAAGGATTACCGGGTAAGGAGAGGTACGGATCATCTCCGAAAGCCGCTCCACCTGAAAGGCCCTTTTAGCGTAAGCCAGCCTTAACTTCCTGAAGATCTGACGGACGCCATCCTTCAGGCCCTGTTTCTCCTCAAACTGAAAATCAAACTCGGAAATGAAACGGTAGTCCTCATGTTTCAGCCTCACAGATTCCAGGTGCACATTCATGAGCCTGACAGTGTCATTGTCCATCAGCAGGTCGGCATAAACACCCAGGTTGTGCGCTTCATCAAAGGGGATACGATCAAAATTGATGATAGGTAGCCGTGAGAAAATGATGATGGCATCCACCTGCCTTTTAGACTGTTCATTGTATCGGGCATAGGCATGATAAGGCATCTTAAATAGCCTGGAACATGAATCAACAAAAGAAAGCGGATCGGGATGAATGACCAGGAATTCCTGCAGGCACATCAGATCAGGATCTGCATCGCGCAGATAATCAATTACCTGGTTCCGGATGTCTTTATTCAGCAGGACAACGTTTTCATTGGATAAGTTCTTAACGTTGAAACTTAAAAGCTTGTGTGATTGAATTTCTTCAGCAGGCGCATTAGGGGCAGCCAACCGAAAAGTACGGCCGAAATGGTCCCATCCACTCAGAAGAATGATCAGAGACAGGATAAAAAGCCATTTCATTTTCACTAACCACCAGGCAATAAAAAAGATGTTTGCCATGACCAGGTAAGGATATAGCAGCCCGAAGAAGGGAAGCAGCCAGATCTTCGCCGGGCTGACATGCACTGACAGATGCGATAATGCCAGTAATACAATGAATAAAACGTTCAACCCCAGCATGAACCGACCGAACCATCCCAATTTCATCGAAGCATTGAACATCGAACACTTAAACCTTAAACCTAAAACCTTTAACCTTTTCGCTATTTCTTTCCTGCCCGAAACAGTATCTCCTTGTCTTCTTCGCTCAGGCTTTCGTAGCCCGATTTGGATATCTTATCGAGGATTATATCGATTCTTTTTTGTCTGACCGCCTTTCGCATGTTGAATTCATCATCGCTGAGCGGTCGTTCGTCAGGGTACTTTATGCCGGGACGGGAGGCTTTGCGGAAAGGGTTGGAAACCCTTTTAAAGCTAAATCCTTTCCGCAGCGACATGGCATACAGTAACCCGAACAATGCGCCGCCGATATGTGCGATATGACCGCCCGCGTTCGCAGAGCGGATCATGAAAAAATCAAGGATAAATAAGATGGCGGCG
>JAHYJL010000056.1 GCA_019429045.1 Bacteroidales bacterium | reverse complement strand
GGGATGCTCAGATCAAAGATCGTTATCGCTGCCGATGACCCGTCGATGCATTCATCGCAGAATGAACAGGATTCACGTTTCTACGGCAAGTTTGCCATGATCCCCATCCTGGAACCGGTCAATCAACAGGAGGCATATGATATGGTCAGGTATGGATTTGCGCTTTCTGAAAAATACGGCATACCTGTGCTCATGAGAATCACCACAAGGCTGGCTCATTCCCGTTCAGGCGTTTTACGGCAGCCCGCTTTGCCTCAGAATGAAATACACATGCCGGGCAACCCGCGGCAATTTATCCTGCTGCCTGCCAATGCCAGGAAACAGTATAAGTCGTTGTTAAAGAACCAGGCATTTTTTGAAGAAGAATCAACCCATTCGCCTTATAACATTTTCCAGGATGGCCGGGATAAAAGCATGGGCGTGATTGCCTGCGGCATTGCCAATAATTACCTTCTGGAAAATTTTCCGAAAGGTTCGCTGACCCATCCGTGGCTTAAGATTGGACAATACCCGCTGCCCGTGGAAATGATCCGGAAAATTTACGAAGCTTGCGACAGTATACTGGTTCTGGAGGAGGGATACCCGCTTGTAGAGGAGCTTTTACGCGGATTGCTGGATAATGGCAAAAAGATCTTGGGCAGGATGGATGGCACCATCCCTCGCGACGGCGAGCTGAACCCAAATATCGTTGCAAGGGCATTCGGTCTGGAGGATAAGTATGGTTTGCCGGTCCCTTCCCTTGTGAGATCCCGTCCGCCTTCGCTTTGCAAGGGCTGCCCGCATATTTATTCCTATAACGCATTGAATGAAGCGTTGAATGAGTATTCCAAAGGACGCGTTTTTTCTGATATCGGTTGTTACACTTTGGGCGCCCTGGAGCCCTACGGCGCCATCAACACCTGTGTTGACATGGGCGCTTCCATCACGATGGCCAAAGGCGCTTCCGATGCCGGCTTCCGCCCGGCAGTGGCCGTCATCGGCGACTCTACCTTTGCCCATTCAGGAATGACCGGCTTACTCGATGCCATCAATGATCAAACGCCGATCACGGTAATGATCCTCGACAATGCAACGACGGCCATGACAGGAGGGCAGGAATCGGCGGCCACCGGAAAGCTGGAAGACATCTGCCTGGGGCTGGGAGTCGAAAAGGATCACCTCTTTGTTTTGAACCCATCTCCCAAATATCATGATGAAAATATGGAGGTCATTAAAAACGAGCTCAATTATCCGGGAGTTTCAGTGATCATTCCCAGGCGTGAATGCATACAGACCCTGGCTAGAAAAATTCGTGAAGAGAAGAAGCAGATGCAAAAACAAACGATCGAAGAACAATAAAAGATGAAGAAAGATATTATTCTGGCAGGTGTCGGCGGACAGGGGATATTATCCATAGCAGCCGTGATTGGCATGGCAACACTTAATTCAGGCCTAAAACTAAAACAGGCTGAGGTGCACGGTATGAGCCAGCGCGGTGGGGATGTCCATTCCAACCTTCGTATTTCCGACCGGGAAATTCATTCCGACCTGATCCCTTATGGCCAGGCCGACCTTATTATTTCTGTCGAACCCATGGAATCATTGCGGTACCTGCCATGGCTGGCGAAGGAAGGCTGGCTTATTACTAATTCTACCCCACATGTCAATATTCCGGACTATCCCGATATGGAGGAGGTAAAGCGGGAAATCGGGGCGGTAAAGCAGCATGTGCTGATCAATGCTGACCAGATCGCCAAAGATTTCGGATCAGCCCGTTCAGCTAATATGGTGATACTGGGCGCTGCATCCCCCTGGCTCGGTATTGATTACACTGCGTTTGAAAATGCCGTGCGTAGGATTTTTGGCTCAAAAGGGGAAACGATCGTCAACCAGAATCTGAAGGCCCTCGAGGCCGGTAAATCTTTCGCCATGGCCCATCATTCCTGAGCGCAACCTTTTTTCCGTACCCTTCCGTTTTATTTTTATTATTTTTGGCCGCAGACAGAAATAATTTGGGGGGAAAACTTATGAGGAAAAGACTCACAACTGCAGCGCTTGTCATTTTCGCTTTAGCGCTGGTACTTATTGTTTATATGCTGCTGCGGCAATGCAACAAGGAGGAGATCTATTTTGAACCCGAACCCGAACCTGAGCCTTCCTTTGAATATGGTATTGTTATAGATTCTATGATGGTCATCAAAGATGAAGTCCGCAGGAACCAGTCTTTGTCCGATATTCTTTCTCATTATAATGTTGGCGGAGGCGTCATTCACCAGCTTGCCGGATTATCGAAGCCGGTGTTTGATGTCAGGAGAATGCGTGCGGGACATCCCTATACCATCATGTTATCCAATGACACAATCCCCGAAGTCCTATATTTTATATACGAGGAAAGTCCGGTTTCCTACATTGTTTATGGTATTCACGACAGTTTATTCGTTTCACGCGGGGAGAAGCTCTTCACACGTGAAACACGGACTGCCAGTGGTGTCATCAATTCATCTCTCTGGAATGCCATGGTTGAAAACGGTACGAATCCTACCCTGGCCATTGAGATGTCGGAGGTGTATGCGTGGACTATTGATTTTTTCGGGATACAACGCGGGGATAACTATAAAGTAGTTTACGAAGAATTGAGCGTAGAAGGACAGTCGATCGGGGTTGGCAAAGTCCTGGCGTCATGCTTTCATCACATGGGGACGGACCTATATGCATTCCGGTTTTCATATGAGGACAATACCGGATATTATGATGAGAACGGTGAGAACCTGCAGCGGACATTCCTGAAAGCGCCTTTGCGATACAAGCGCATCAGCTCGAAATTTTCCCACAGCCGGATGCATCCTATTTTGAAGATCAGGCGGCCCCACCTTGGGGTTGATTATGCAGCCGATCACGGCACACCGGTCCAGACCATAGGCGATGGGACGGTAATTGAGAAAGGCTGGGATAAAAAAGGAGGCGGAAATTTTGTGAAAATCAGGCATAATAGCACCTATACTACTCTTTATATGCACCTGGCCGGTTTTGCCAAGGGCTTACAAACCGGCTCCAGGGTGCAGCAGGGAGACATTATCGGATATGTAGGAAGCACCGGATTGTCCACCGGGCCTCACCTGGATTTCAGGTTTTTCCGCAACGGCCAGCCCATTGATCCACTGAAGGTGGAATCGCCGCCGGCCGATCCGGTAGATCCCGATTATCTCGGGGAATTTTTCGTCCTGCGGGATTCATTGAAGGTAGCCCTCGATACCACCAGGGCCAACAGGTGACCAGACCGACAGATATGTAACCGATAATCCGACCGACAGGTTAACCTGTCGGTTAAGACACATAGCCGACGGGTTTACCCGTCGGTACACAAAAAAAGAAGGTGCCTCGATCATGAGACACCTTCTTCTGTTTTATTAAAATCACCCGGAGGCAATTTGAACGATCAAAGATGTTATTTTACCAGCTCATTGCCGCCTGCCCACCAGACTTTGTTCACGAATACATCGATGTCTGGAACGTTGTTGGGGTTGGATGAAATTTCACTGATAGCAAAGGGGAACCTGTTAACAAACCCTGCCGTTGCATTGTTCGGATTGTTCATTGTCGGGAAGCCGGTCCTTCTGTAATCATTGTAAACTTCAATGGCTTCCTGTTCGTACAATGCGATATACTTCTGCGTCATGATCTCCCTGTGCTCATTGCCGGCAGTCAGCCTGGGTACAACCTCATTCAAGATATATTCCTGGGCACCCTCGGCTCCATGGAACCCGAAGTTATAACCGATGGCTTCTCCGAGGGCAACCTGCCATGTTGGGTCTCCCTTCATGAATTTGGCTTCGGCCTCGATGAACTTTAGTTCATGGAAGGTCATCAAAGGCGTAGGATAGGTCCTGCCATTTTCAGTGATGAGGGAAGTAGAATAGATACCGCCCTGGGTCTGCGCAGCAGATCCATTGGGTGCCGGGACATATTCACCTTCAATCTGAGTGAAATAGACTGCAATACGCGGATCGTTCCGGTCAACCATCAGGTCGTACAAAGTTTGGCCAACCGAGAGGTGTGTGCGGTCATTCTTAAACTGGTACCAGGGATTTTCACCCGAAGCAGTTGCTTCATATTTTGCGAAAATGAAATTATCTGCACTGCCGCTGAAACCATTCGGAATGCAGGCTAGCGCCTTGTCGGCCGCCTGGTTGTCCACCTTGGATAAACGCATGTGGTATCTTGCTTTCAATGACCACGCAGCTTTTATCCATTTGGTTTCGTCACCACCATAAATATAATCAGATGCCGGGAATTTTTCCGCGATTGGCTGGCTGAGGTTTGCAATGGCCTCATCCAGCATGGCAAAAATCTGCGGGTAAAGTTCCGACTGCCTGTCATATTTTGGCTGGAGGTTTCCTGCTCCCTGGAGGGCTTCCGCCCAAGGGGCTTCGCCCCACATGTCAGTCGTCATAGCCAGGTTATAAGCCATCAATACCTGTGCAATTCCCCTGGCCCAGTTGTTGGTCGGCTCGGATCCATCAGCTGAAGTTTTATCAAGGATGACTTGTATTTCATTCATTACGTTATACAAACCGTTCCAATTGTTGTTAAACAGTGAGTAGTCGTTTTGACCAATGCGCCTGTCAGCTGAAACTGACTGCGCCCATGTTCCGGCACTATGCTCAATGTATACCGTAGCATACCACGCGATATCACAACCGGTGGTTTCGAAGGCAGTTTTTAAGATGGCATCCGGCAAAATACTTTTGGCGGACACATCGAGAGCATTGTTGCGTTCTTTGTTGATTTCATCCATCTTATCTTCGCTGCAGGCGAACATCAGGACAGACAAGGTTGCAACAAGAATTATTTTCAATGTTTTCATATTCATTATTTTTCAGTTATTAGAAAGTTAAATTAAGACCGATTCCAAAGGATGAGGTCTGCGGCAGGGACATATAGTCCATCCCGGCCTGCATATTTCCCATACCCTGGGAAGCTTCGGGGTCGAAGTTAGGCAGTGTTGACCAGAGGAAAATGTTCCTGGCGAACAGGGTTACCGATAAACCCTGGAGCTTGATCGGGTCGATCACTTTCCTGGGAAGCTGGAAGGTCAGGGAGATATCTCTGAACTTGATGAAGGATGTTTCATAGACATTGGCCTCACCGATGTCACCAAAAATATCGCTGTAAAGATCGGGATAGGCCCAGATATCTTCAGGACCACCTCTCTGGATGTCATTTGGGGTGCCATCGGCTTTATAACCATCATAGATATAAGGAGTGGTACGATCTTCTGTCCTTGCTGAGGAACCATACAGATCCATCAGGCGGTTGGAACCGGAGTACATTTGACCGCCCTGTTTCCAGTCGAGTTGCAGACCGAGGGTGATCCATTTGAAGAAGGTGAAGTAGTTCGACATGCTAATGATGAAGTCAGGTGTTACATCACCGATCTTGCCAAAGTCTCCCTGCAACGGCATACCGTAGTAATAGCTGTCGGGGTTTTCATCAACAAGGATTCTGCCCTGGTCATCACGGAGGAACTGATTGCCATAAATAGCCGGATAGGTATCCCCTGCGGATGCACGGATATTGGGGGTCACATAGCCTCCAAGGCTGATGCTTTCGACACCTTCAGCCAGTTCAATACATACGTTATTTACCTTGGTGAAGTTGATCAAAAAATCCCAGTTGAAGTTATTTCCTTTCACCGGGGTGGCATTCAGGACGATTTCGTGTACTTTGGAGCTCATTTTACCGGCGTTGGTCACAAAAGTACCGTATCCGGTTGAACCAGCCATGGGAACGCCGAAGATCTGGTCTATGGCAAGCTGATCTGAGTAAGCATAATCAATTCCGAGCCTGTTCTGGAAGAACTTCAGTTCAAGACCGATTTCCCAGGTGCGGGTATTCTGCGGCACCAGGTTGGGATCGTAAATGGTGCGGCTGGGTTTGTAACCCGAAACACCGCCCAGCGGGAAGAGGATACCGTCGTTCAGGAAGCCGCTTCCGGCGCCACCGGTAACGTATACATTATCTCTATATGTTCCGGCTTGTCCGACTTCAGCATAGGAACCACGGATCTTACCAAAGCTGAAAGTAGTGTTATTCTGCAAGCCCTCGAGTTCGGTGAACACCCAGCCGAGACCAACAGAAGGATAGAAGAATCCCCTGTTATCGCGTGGCATGGAGGAAACCATGTCATAACGGCCGGTGAGGGTCAGGAACAGCATGCTTCTGAAATCCAGGTTCAAGCTGCCATAGAAGCCCACTGTCCTGTCCCAGTATTTGCTTTCACTGGCAGTCTGGGTGGTGGTGTTGGACATGTTGTTCCATCCCGGCAGGGAGAATCCTGTGCCAAGCATGTTCCAGTAACGTGTCCGCATGTCAGATACCTCATTACCGACGATGAGCAATCCGCCAAAGTCATCGGAGAAGCGTTTGGTGAAGGTGATATTTAACAGCGAGTTGAGCATTTTTCGGATAACACCGTAATTGTTAATAGAACCACCGGTGGGTTCATAGTAGCGGTATACCGGGTTATCGGGTGTCGGGTAACCGGAACCTGCGGGAAGTACCTGTCCGGTTCCGGCGCTACCCATCTGGTAGAGGTCTTCGTTATCCGTTGAGTAAGTATCTGTACCCAGCTGATAGCGGACATTCATCCAGCTGACCGGTGCATATTCAAAGAAGATGTTCCCGAAGAAACGCATGGTTGCTTCGTGGAAGTAGTTGTTTTCCAGCGCCCATCTTGGGTTTTCACCGACTGCACCGCGGCGGTAGCTGATCTGGCGGTATGGGCCGTTTGTTCCTTCCTGGTGATAGGGTGTGCCCATAAGGTCGAAGGAGGCTGGGGCGCCGTAGACGGTGAACAGCCAGCTGGAGTTACCGCTGGGCAATTTCTGGAGCGAAGCATTGGAGAAATTGCCTGAGAATCCGGTTTTCAGCTTATCACTGATGTTGAATTCGCCGGCGGCCTTGGCGTTGTAACGGTCCATGCCGGTATTTGGCACAATACCATTCTGGTTGGTTGCACCGAAACCGATGGCATAGTTTCCGTCTTTCGTTACGCCACTGACATTAATGTTGTTATTGAAGGTTGTCCCGTTTTTATTGTAGAATTCCTTTGGATTGTTATAGGCAGTAGGGGTTACCCATTCGCCTTTATAAGGATCGAAGAAAAGGCCTTCTTTTCCTTCATAGTTATTGCCACCATACACCGGAATATCAGGAAGATCAGAGATCCGAGGTCCCCATGAGTATGAGAAGGCAGGATAGAAGTCTTCATAATAGCCCTGTGCATAGGTTTGGTTCACATCGGGCAGACGGGAAACCATATCAGTGGCAAAGTTGGTGGACAGGCTGACCTGCACAGGTCTGCCGGCGGCGCTTGTTTTGCCTTTTTTGGTGGTAATAATAATGACACCGTTGGAAGCACGGAGGCCATACAATGCGGCAGCAGCCTGGCCCTTCAGCACGTTGATTGATTCGATATCATCGGGATTGATATCGAGCGCCCTGTTGGAGTAATAAGCCCCCGTGACGTTCTGGCTGTAGTCGGGTGTGCTGATGATGGGCATCCCGTCGACAACGTACAATGGTGTGTTGTCACCGCTGAAAGAACGGGCGCCACGGATGTAGATCTGTGTGGGGGAGCCAGGCATACCGGAGGATTGTCTTACCTCAACCCCTGCAAATTTACCAGCAATGGCAGTTTGCAGATTGGGGTTGGCGGTGCGGGCAATGTCTTCCCCGGAGGCTTCCTGGACAGAATACCCCAGCGATTTTCTTTCCCGTGTGATACCGAGGGCGGTCACGACGACTTCATCGAGACCGACGACGTCTTCTGCCATTTGCACATCGATAACTGCCCTGCCGTCGATTTTAACCTCGACGGTCTTCATACCCACGAAGGAGAAGATGAGGTCGTTATACCCCCTGGGGACATTGATCGCGTACTTGCCCTGCGCATCGGTTATCACTCCGGCAAGCGTACCTTTCACTGTGATAGAAACACCCGGAAGGGGTGTGCCATCGGCGGCATCATTTACCGAACCTTTAACCTCAAGCTGCGCAAAAGCAGATTGCATTCCTGCAAATAGTAAGAATGCAAAGAGGATAGTAAATTTTCTCATACAATTAAATTTTGGTTAATAGAAAATTGATATTCGCTTCTTAATATGCAATATTACAATAAAAAACACTTTAATTCAAAGTAAAAATAACAAATAAATAACAAGAAACTAACAATTTGTATTTCTTTCAGCATGACAATGAACGATATATAGTATTAGCAAATGAAAAAACTGACCCGTTATTTATAAAAAGTCCAATTTATTTTCTCGGTAATACGTAACATTTCCCTGAAAAATGGACGATCCCGGTGATAAAAATGAACCCTGTATGCATTATATATCTTAGCCAGTCAAATTTAAAAAAAATCATGTCAAGAGCAAAGATAACAATTGCAGCTGCTATGAAAATATAAAAGCCAATTCTTTTCTTGATCAACATTACAATAATACCGGCGCATGATAATAGAAGCAGTCCTGTGCCGATCCAGGCAATCCATCGGAAATGATGGGGTGAATGCATATTCCAGCTATCATATTTTGCTAAGATTTCGCTGATATCTTTTGAGAAGATAGTCCCTGCCAGGAAAATCAGAGCCAGGACCAGGAAATAGGTCAGTGTCATTGAGAGCACGATGGTGCACAGGAACGGTCTTTTACCGGGCCTGGCTTGCTTGGAAAGATCCTGTTCGGCCGTGGATGTCATCTTATCCTTCCTGAAAATTCAAGCGAAGATAAGATTTATTCAAGACTGCCAACAGTTTTTTCCACTTCTTGCAGGATTTCGCAGGATTTAACAAGGGCCTTCATCGCGTTATGGTCGTCGTACAACGGGCGGTCGACATCGAGGAATTCTACATATTTGCGAATGACCTCTTTCGCTTTGGTCACGCCTTTTCCAAAGGTAAATTCGCGGAAGTCGAGTGCCTGCGCGGCTGCCATGAGTTCGATCCCCAAAATGCCGTATGCGTTGTCGAGTATCTGGAAGTTTTTCAGGGCGACGTTCATTCCCATGGAAACGAAGTCTTCCTGGTCGGCGGCAGCGGGGATGGACTGGATGGATGCGGGCGCCGAGAGGATCCTTTGTTCGACGATCTGCATGTCGGCGGTATACTGGCTGAGCATCAGGCCGGAGAACATGCCGGCGCCTTTGGTAAGGAATGCAGGCAATCCGACACTCAGGGCGGGGTTAACAAGCCGGTTCATTCTTCTTTCGGAGATAACGCAGATCATGGTGATGGCAGCGCCGGCCATATCCATCGGCAGCGCCACCGGGGTTCCCTGGAAATTTGCGCCGGTCAGCGTCAGGTTATCTTCCGGGAAGAAGATCGGATTGTCGCCCACGCCGTTCAGTTCCGTTTCGACCTGTTTGTGTGCCCAGGCCAGCGCATCGTGCGCCGCCCCGATAACCTGCGGGGTGGAACGCATAGAGTAGGCATCCTGGACCTTTTGTTTGATCTTGCCTTCCACCAGGTCGCTTCCGGCCACCATTTTAGTGATGGCTTTCGCACTGCGGACGGCGCCCGGGAACCCCCTTACTTCGTGAATTTTCACGTTGTAGGGTTTCATATTGGCCTTGAGCGCCTCCAGCGACATAGCAGCGGCGATCTCCGCCTGTTTCAGCCAGTTGTTGGCATCATAAATAAAGATGGCGCTCATGGCGGTCATTACGTTCGAGCCGTTGATGGTGGCCAGTCCGTCCCGGGCTTGCAAGCCTGGAATGGGTATGCCGGCGCGGTAAAGCGCCTCTTTCCCGTCGAGCAGTTCGCCCTGGTAATAGGCTTTGCCTTCGCCCATCATCAGCAGCGCGATTTGCGACATGGGGGCCAGGTCGCCGCAGGCACCTACTGAACCTTTCTGGCAAACCCACGGGGTGACGCCTTCGTTCAGCATATCGATGAGGGTCTGGGTGATGACCAGCCGCATCCCCGAATTGCCATGGGCATGCACGTTGATCCTGCCGAGCATCGCACCGCGGACCCATTCGATGGGCATGGGGTCTCCGATCCCTGCTGCATGATTATATATAAGGTATCGCTGAAATTGCTGTACCTGTTCGTCGGTAAGCACCATTTCGGAGAATTCACCGATGCCCGTGTTCACGCCGTACATGATCTCACGGGCCACGATCTTTTTCTCCAGCATCGCCCGGCAGGATTCAATGCGCTTCGTCGCTTCAGGATGCAGTTCTACTTTTTCATTGTGACGGGCTACTTTTACCACGTCTTCGATTGTAAGGCCGGAGCCGTTTATGATTAAAGTCATTAGTGTTTAGTGTTTAGTGTTTAGTGTTTAATGATGAAGTGAGGCGCTTGTCCTGAGAAGAGGAGCCAGTTATTCATTGTTGTTGATTTTAATTAAGGGCAAAATTATACATTTTTATGATTTGTGAAAACATTAACAAGTTTAGGTACCCTACCCACTCCCGAGGTTGTATCAAAAGTCGATAGTAGTCCGACGACTGAAGCCGTCGGTTCCAACTCTTGTAACACACTCGGAACCAACGGCTTTAGTCGTTGGAGTACGAACACTTTTGCTGGAACCAACGGCTTTAGTCGTTGGAGTACGAACACTTTTGCTGGAACCAACGGCTTTAGTCGTTGGAGCACGAACACTTTTGCTGGAACCAACGGCTTTAGTCGTTGGAGCACGAACACTCAAATTATCTCGTCGATCAGTTGGTCGACGGACAGTTCCCTCTGTTCGCCGGTCTTCATTTCTTTGACAGTCAGCAACCCGCTGCGCATCTCATTTTCACCGATGAGCGCCACGAATGGTATCTTTTTGTCATCGGCATACTTCATCTGTTTTTTCAATTTCGCCGCGTCCGGATAAATCTCGGCGCTGATTCCCGATTTCCGGAGCTTGCTTGCCAGCGGAAGGCAGAATTTCTCTTCGGTTTCCCCGAAATTGACAAACAGTATACGGCTGCCGGCCTGGTAATCATCGGGAAACCGGTTTAGTGCCAGCAGCACATCATAGATACGGTCGGCGCCGAAGGAGATTCCGACCCCGGATACGCCGGGCAGCCCAAAGATCCCGGTCAGGTCGTCGTAGCGTCCGCCGCCGCAAAGGCTGCCGATCTCCACCTCTTCCGCTTTCACCTCGAAAATGGTACCGGTATAATAGTTCAACCCACGTGCCAGTGTAATGTCCAATTCCACTCCATCATTGATTCCGGCCGCCTTCAGGCGATCGAAGATGGTCATCATTTCTCCGAGCCCTTGTATCCCGGTTGGAGAGATTTTCAAATGTTCCTGCAGAAATGAGGCCTTTTCTTCGAAATTTCGCGTGACATTCATAAAAGGCTTGAGTTTTGAAACGGAACCGGCAGAAAATCCCTTTGAGGAGAGCTCTGCCATCACTTGTTCCTGTCCGGTCTTATCCAGCTTATCGAGAGCAACGGTCAGGTCTGTAAAGCGATCCGTCATACCGATCACCTCCGCGATACCCGCCAGTATTTTCCGGTTATTGAGACGGGTTGTTACCGCAGTGTTCAGAGATGCAAAGACATCATGAATGATTTGTACCAGTTCCACCTCATTCAAGAGCGAATCGCTGCCGATCACATCGACATCGCACTGGTAAAACTCACGGTAACGCCCTTTCTGCGGCTTGTCGGCCCGCCAGACCGGCTGCATCTGGTACCGTTTGAAGGGGAATGTGATCTCGTTCCGGTGCTGCACGATAAAACGTGCGAAAGGCACGGTCAGGTCATACCGCAGCCCTTTCTCCGCAATTTTCAGGGTCAGCGCATTCAGATTGTCGTCAGTGATATCATCTTTGCTAATCCCGGTGAGATAATTCCCGGAATTGAGGATCTTAAACAGGAGCCTGTCGCCCTCTTCACCGTATTTTCCCATCAGGGTCGACAGGTTTTCCATGGCGGGGGTTTCGATGGACACGTATCCGTAGCTTTCAAAGACCCGGCGGATCGCATTAAAAATAAAATTTCGCCGCACCATTTCCTGCGGGTTAAAGTCCCTGGTTCCCTTGGGAATGGAAAATTTTTCAGCCATATCGTTATAATATCTTGATAAAGGACGAATTTAACAGCAAAAGTAAGCGAAGACGGAATGATTCCAAACTTAAATGAAGATTATCCTTCATTAATCCGTGCCGATTTTCGTTTAACTTTGCCAAAAGACCTTTGGCAGGCCGACGAATGAAAATTTTGCAAATAGCCAACAAATTTCCCTATCCGCCAAAGGACGGGGGATCGATCGCCACCTTGAGCCTGAGCCGGTCGCTGGCAAAGCTGGGGCACGAAGTCACAGTGCTCGCAATGAATACTTCCAAGCACTACATTGACATACGAACGGTGCCGGAAGACCTATCTTCAAAAATCAGATTCGTCGGGGTTCCGGTGAACACCAACATAAAGGTACACCGGTTATTCCGGAACTTTTTCTTTTCCCGGTGGCCATACAATGCCGAACGGTTTATCGATAAGGGATTTGACCAGGTTCTCCAGGAAACGCTGAAGGAATGGCAGTTTGACATCATCCAGCTGGAAGGTTTGTACCTGGCGCCTTACCTGGATACCATCCGGGCTTATTCAAAGGCAAAGGTTGCCATGCGGGCCCACAATATCGAGCATGAGATCTGGGCCAGGACAGTGGCACAGCAAAAGGGTCCCCGGAAAGTATATCTTCGCCACCTGGCTGCCAGGATTAGGAAAATGGAGTTCCGGTTTCTGAACCGCTATGATGCGGTCCTGCCAATCACGGCACGGGACGGGGAGATGATGAAACAAATGGGCTGCCGGTTACCCATGCACGTGGTTCCAACAGGAATTGAAGCGAACGAACTGATTCCCGGCCATAGCGCGATGGAGTTCCCCTCGGTGTTCCATATCGGGGCACTTGACTGGATGCCGAACCAGGAAGGCCTTTTATGGTTCATGGATAATGTCTGGCCTGCTGTACTGGAAAGAAATCCCGGGCTGATGTTTTATCTTGCCGGAAGGAACGCGCCGCCCTATTTTCACTCCCTGCCTTATGATAATGTAGTTTTCATGGGAGAGGTGGAAGATGCCTATGGTTTCATTCGCTCCAGGGCTGTTATGATCGTTCCCATCTTATCAGGCAGCGGGATGCGCATAAAGATCATCGAAGGCATGGCACTGGAAAAAGCGATTGTCACGACATCCATCGGCACTGAGGGGATTACAACCACTCATGGAAAAAACATCCTGATCGCAGACGATCCGTCCGAATTCGCCCAACATGTTTGCGATCTGGTGGCTTCGAAAGAATATTGCCTTGAGATTGGAAGAAATGCCCGTAAATTTGTCATCAGTCATTACGATAACGAAACCATTACACGGTCACTGGCTGAGTTTTATTCAAAACTGATGATATGATGGCTGCATTGATTTTCTGGCTGGCCATTTTCCTGGTACTCCACACTTATGTGCTATACCCGGTGATCCTTCGCGTGCTTTCATCCGGCCGGAAAGGTAACAATGCGATATTTGACCGATCAGAAGACCTTCCCAAGGTGTCCGTCATTATTGCAGCGCATAATGAAGAAGCCTGTATCGAAGAAAAGATCAGGAGTATCTATTCGGGAACGTACCCACCTGATAAATTCGAAGTGCTGATCGGGTCTGATCAGTCTACCGACAGGACAGCGGAGATTGTCAAGGGATTTCAATCACAGTATTCTTCTCTTTATTTTGAAGATTTTCCTGAGAGGAGGGGCAAGGGGAATGTAGTGAACGACCTGGTGCAGCATGCCACCGGCTCCATTCTGGTTCTGACCGATGCCAACGTGATCTTTGACGGGGATACGCTGTTCCATATGGTGAAACATTTCAAGAATGAAATGATCGGGCTGGTAGACACCAATATGGTGAACCGGGGCATGAAAGCCGAGGGCATCTCATACCAGGAGAAGGCGTATATTTCAAGGGAAGTGGGGATCAAAGACATGGAGAGCAGAATCTGGGGCGCCATGATGGGCCCGTTCGGCGGTTGCTATGCCATCCGCAAGGAAGATTACGCGCAGGTCCCGTCCAATTTCCTGGTGGATGATTTTTATATCAACATGAAGATATTTGAAAAGGGGAAGCTGGCGATTAATGATTTGCAAGCGAAGGTTTTTGAGGATGTCCCTGATGAACTGAAAGTTGAATTCAGGCGAAAGGTCCGTATAGGCACCGGTAATTTTCAGAACCTGCGGGAGTTCTGGCGGCTGATCTTCACTGCCCGGTATGGCTTTGCATTCCTTTCGCACAAGGTGATCCGCTGGTTCGGACCGTTTTTTCTGCTCCTGGCCCTGGCCGCCAATATTTACCTGGCTTTCGGCCATTTATTATACCAGATCATCCTGGCGGGTCATATATTGATTTATCTCATACCTATGGCTGACTGGCTGATGAAGAGGGCCGGGGTTTACTTTGCTCCTTTCCGGCTGGCAACCCATTTTTTCTCGATGAACGCAGCTTTGCTGATCGGTTTTTTCAGGTCTTTGCGTCAGGTCAGATCTGGGGTGTGGGAGCGGACGGCCCGTCGCTGACCCTATTCGGATCCTTTCTTTTTCTGATGAATTTAAAGATATTCACCTTGCCTAAAACTTTATTCCAGATTTCCATATCCATTAATGGTGAATCGGTTGTAGCTTTATAGGTCAGAAAGATACCCAGCGGAAGAAGGACCACGGACGAGAGCCACATTCCGGGAGCCACCTCCATGGCCCCTTTCAGGGCCGATTTCTGGCCGATCATCGAGGTGATGTGATATAAAATGAAAAAAAGTATGGAAATCACGGCAGGCATCCCAAGGCCCCCTTTCCGGATGATGGCCCCCAGCGGCGCGCCGATGAAAAACAGCACCAGGCATGCGAATGACAGGGTGAATTTGCGGTGCCAGACCACCTTGTGTTTTCTCAGGAATTCTTCACTGCTGTGGAATGTCTGTGCCTGGAACTCCAGGTTTCTTTTCAGGTTGCGGGCTGCCGACAGGGCTGAGGATGTTACGATTAGCTTATCATCACCTGACAGCGAGTCTATGAAAGCAGGATGTATTATGAATGCCGTGTCGCCGGCAGTTCTGTATACACTATCCATCATCAGGTAAGACTTGTAATTCTGGGCAAAATTGTCAGCCAGACCCTGCCGCCTGTTGTGCAATGAAATTCCCAGGGAATCAATGAAATAATTTAACTGCTTGATATTCAACATTTCATAGTTATTCTTAAACAACTCCTCATCAGTCCTGTTCAGCTCAAATGTTGATAAGTCGAATTTTCTCTTTTGTTCCCTGAAATATGTCCGCTGAAAAGGAAAAGCTTCTTTTGCATTTTTCTGATCGACTTTTTCCTGATATGTATAACCATCATACAGGGTGAATAAAAGGAATCTGCCATCAGGGGTCGATTGCATGATCCCTGAATCGGCCACGGTGACGTCTATATTGCCTTTATGATCGGTATGGTTATATACCATAACCCTGTATATGGTGTTACCGTCCTTGCCTTTTTTCCCAACCCGAATCACATAATCTTCCAGGTCGTTGTAAAAAATCCCCTCCTTAATGTTTACAGCCAGTTTTTTCTGCCTGACATCATATAACAGGGCTTTGAATTTCAGGTTTGCCACGGGAAGGATATTGTTGGAGAAATAAAAGGCAAAACCTGAAATGAAGACTGAAAGGACAATGAGCGGTTTCATGATTGAGCGGAGCGAGATACCGGCCGATTTCATAGCGACCAGTTCATAATGTTCTCCCAGGTTTCCGAAGGTCATCAGCGAGGAGAGCAGGATGGCCAGGGGAAGGGCCAGTGGCACGAAAGTAGAGGATGCGTAGAACATCAGTTCTGCAATGATATACCATTCGAGGCCTTTGCCGACCAGGTCATCGATGTATTTCCAGAGGAATTGCATCAGCAGGACAAACAGGGCAATAAAGAAGGTTGCCAGCAGCGGGCCGGCATAGCTTTTCAGGACCAGGGCATGAATTTTTTTCATTGGAATTATTCAATCCTTGAACGCAAAGTTAGGGTAAAAGATTGCGATCAGAAAATTTATCCTATCTTTGCCGGGTCACGGATCATTGTGATGCATTCATTCAACCAAACGCGAAAGTTTTTTAATTCATTAATGAGTTCAGTTTAAAAACTACTAAAATTTAAAGGCTTTATAATTGGCTTATTTGAAAAATATTTCATGTAATAAAGGAAATCCCAGAAATTACTTACCAGAACCCCGGTATTTGAAAATATTTGATG
>JAHYJL010000055.1 GCA_019429045.1 Bacteroidales bacterium | reverse complement strand
AGAGGAGTGGTACCGTGATACGGTGGTTTACTCGCTGTATGTCGACCTGTTCAACAACGACTTCCGCGGGCTGGCCGATAAGCTGGACTACCTGCAGGACCTGGGGGTGAGCTGCCTGTGGCTGCTGCCCGTTCTGGATTCGCCCATGCGCGATGCCGGTTTCGACATCAGCCATTACCGCAAGATCCGCCGGGAGCTCGCCGGGCTGGACGAAACGGCTTCCGACAAGGAGGTGCAGGATGTATTTCAGAACTTCCTGTTCGAGGCGCACCGCCGCGGATTGCGCGTCATCTTCGACATCGCCACCAACCATATTTCCGACCAGCACCATTGGTTCCAGGAAGCGCGAAAATCAAAAGACAATCCCTACCGCGACTACTTCATCTGGAGCAAAACGGGCAAAGAATATGCCGGCGCCCGCATCATCTTCAAAGGGATCGAGGAGAGCAACTGGAAAAAGGAGGGCGATGAGTACTATTTCCATCGTTTTTTCGACTTTCAGCCCGATCTGAACTACCGGAACCCCCGTGTGTTGATCGAAATGTCGCGCAACCTGCTGTTCTGGCTGGAGCGCGGCGTGGACGGTTTCCGTGCGGACGCCATCCCTTACATCTGGAAGGAAGAGGGCACTGCATGCGAAAACCTGCCGAAGACCCATACCGTGGTGAAATTTTTCCGCGCGGTGATCGATATCGCCAGGCCCAACATGCTGCTCCTGGCCGAAGCCTGCCAGAAGCCCCACGAAGTGGTGAAATATTTCGGCGAGAACGACGAATGTAACGCTGGGTACCACTTTCCGCTGATGCCGCAGATGTTCAAAGCTGTGGCAATGGAAAGCCGCGAACCGGTATCCAGGACCCTCAGCCCTGCTGTCACGCCTGAAATTCCGGCCGGCGCGCAATGGTTCACCTTCCTGCGCTGCCATGATGAGCTCAGTCTCGAACTGGTTTATGTCAGCGAGGAGGACCGCAAATACATCCACGAAACTTACTGCCGCAAGCCGGAATGGGATTTCCGGCTGGGCCAGGGCATCTCCGCCCGCCTGTCGGAGCTCATGGAACGCCACCCCGACCGGATCGGGCTGATATACTCCATCATGCTGACCCTGCCCGGCACGCCGGTGGTCTATTATGGCGATGAATTCGGCAAACTGAACGATGAAGCCTATTATGAGGAAATGAAAAAGGTGATCGGCAAGGACGATACCCGTTTCCTGGTGAGGGGAAAGATCGACTGGCCGGCGGTCGAAGCGAAGCTTTCCCAGCCCGGAAGTTATGAATCCGAAGTATTCGGCCGGATCAGAAAGATGCTCCAGGCGCGTAACGCTGCCGGGGTTTTCGGGCGCGGTGAGATCACATGGCTCGATTTCATTCATACCGACGGACGTATTGCAGATGAGATCATGGCTCACACCCGTAAAAAAGGTGATCAGGAAGTGATGGTGCTGCAGAATCTCAGCGGGAAAGCGGTGACCCTGCGATGGGACCGCGGGTTCAAGGCCAGCTTACTGGAAAACAAACCCTTGTTCAGCCAGGGGATGATCAGCCTGGCGCCCTACGAATATTTATGGTTATCGGTTTAAAATCTGCCTGATATATGAGCGCATACGCATTTGATGCTGTTATTTTCGACCTCGACGGGGTGGTGACCAAAACCGCCCTGGTCCACAGCGCCGCCTGGAAAAAGATGTTCGACGGCTATCTCCGGGAAAGGGAAGCCCGCTATGGAGAGCCTTTCCGGGAGTTCACCATGAAAGACGATTACCTCCCTTATGTCGACGGCAAGCCCAGGTACAAGGGAGTTGAATCCTTCCTCGCTTCCCGGGGCATCAGCCTGCCGTACGGTGATCCGTCAGATCCCCCTGAAAAAGAAACAGTATGCGGCATCGGCAACCGGAAGAACATCGCCTTCAACGAGGCCCTGCAAAGCGACGGGGTCGAGGTTTACGACTCCACTGTTTCGCTGCTCCATAAGCTAAAAGAAGAGGGGATACGCATCGGAGTAGCCTCCTCCAGCAAGAACTGCCGGCAGGTCCTGGAAAGAGCCGGGCTGCTGGATATGTTTGAAACCCGTGTCGACGGGGAAGTAAGTGCCGAATTGGGCCTGAAAGGAAAACCAGAACCGGATATTTTCACCGTTGCCGCCGATAACCTTGGCGTGACATATGACCGCACCGTGGTGGTGGAAGATGCCGTTTCGGGCGTGGAAGCAGGCCGGAAAGGGAATTTCGGGCTGGTGCTGGGCCTGGCCCGTGAGGAGAATGAAAAAGAACTTTACGCTCATGGCGCCGATATCGTGGTCAAAGACATGGCTGATATCGGCTTTGAAGGAATCGTCGATTGGTTCAAAACCGGGCTATGGCACGACAACTGGTCCATCACTTATCACGACTATGTCCCGGAGAAAGAAAAGACGCGCGAAACCCTACTGGCTGTCGGTAACGGCTATTTCGGAACAAGAGGGGCGATGGCCGAGTCGGGACCGGGCAAATTCAACTACCCGGGCACTTACATGGCCGGAGTTTATAACCGGCTCATCTCGAAAGTCGGCGACCGGGACATCGAAAACGAAGATTTTGTGAATGTCATTAACTGGCTTCCGGTCACTTTCCGCATTGAGGATGACGAATGGTTTGATATTAACAACACAGAGATTATCAAAATAAAACGGGTCCTGCATTTCAACACCGGGGTGCTGTACCGCAGGGTGGTAGTCCGGGATGCGAAAGGCCGCGAAACGCGCATCGAAACCCGCCGGATGGCCAGCATGGACGATCCGCACCTGGCCGCGCAGGAATATACTATTACACCTCTTAACTACGAAGGAAAGATCACCGTGCGGTCAGGTTTGCACGGCGACCATATCAATGCCGGGGTGGAGCGGTACAGCCAGCTAAACCAGAAACATATCAAGCCGGTACTGCTGGGCTCGGAGGAGAATATACAGCACCTGGTGGTGAGAACAACGCAATCCAATATTGCCATTGCCGCCGCAGCGCAGCTGACAGTATTTAAGGGAGATGAGCGGGTATATGTGCATTTTCGCAAGAACCACACCACAGGCCGGTCGCAGCTGGAGTTTCACCACAGCGTTAGCCAGGGAGAAACACTTAAGATGCAGAAAACAGTGGCCCTCTACCATAATCTTGACCGGAAAGAGGTTGATCCGCTGGAAGAAGCGATGGATAGCATCAAAAAGTACCGGAAATTCGATGAGGTTCTTGAGAAATCATCCGTTAAATGGGAAGATATCTGGGACAAGATCGACATCAGGATCGCCGGCGACAGGCTGGCGCAGAAATTGCTGCGCCTGCACCTGTATCATATGATGGTGACCACCTCCCCTTTGAACGCCGTTATCGATTTTGGCATCCCGGCAAGAGGTCTGCACGGCGAGGCATACCGAGGCCACATTTTCTGGGATGAGCTGTATATCCTGCCGTTGTACAACATGCATTTCCCCGAGGTAACCCGTGCGGCGCTGATGTACCGTTACCGCAGGCTTGGAGAGGCACGCAAATATGCTGCCGAATACGGCTACCAGGGCGCCATGTTCCCCTGGCAGAGCGGCAGCAGCGGGCGCGAGGAAACACAGGTGATCCACCTGAACCCCGTTTCGGGCGAATGGGGGCCCGATCACAGCTCCCTGCAGCGGCATGTCTCCCTGGCCATTGCCTATAACGTCTGGCAGTATTATCATTCAACCGGTGATATGGCATTTATGGTGAAATACGGGGCGGAACTGTTGTTCGAGATCTGCCGTTTCTGGGCGGGAAAGAGCAAGCTCAACAAATCCACAGGCAGGTATGAAATCGCAAAGGTGATGGGACCTGATGAATTTCACGAAAAATACCAGGACACCGATGAAGGTGGGCTGAAAGACAATGCCTACACAAACCTGATGGTCGCCTGGATGCTGGAAAGAGCGGCGGAGCTGCTGGAAAAATTGAATGCCGGTGACAAAAGCGCCTTGTTGCAGCGCCTTGGCCTGACACCGGGAGAACTGGAAAGATGGAACGACATCGCATCACGGCTCAACCTGGTGATCTCCGATGAAGGCATCATCGCGCAATACGACGGGTATTTCGCATTGGAAGAGCTCGACTTTGATGCATACCGCAATAAATACGGCAACATCCACCGGATGGACCGCCTTCTGAAGGCTGAGGGCAAATCGCCCGATCAATACAAGGTTGCCAAGCAGGCCGATACGCTGATGACCTTCTACAACCTGAACAAGGCCGAAGTAGACCGCATCCTTGATAAGCTGGGATACCGGCTGCCGGAAGATTACCTGATGAAGAACCTCCGCTATTACCTGGCCCGCACCTCGCACGGTTCCACCCTCAGCCGCGTGGTGCACGCCCAGCTGGCCAACATTACCGGCGACCACAAGCTGAGCTGGGACCTCTACCTGGATGCACTGACCAGCGACTACCAGGATATCCAGGGAGGCACGACAGCCGAAGGGATCCACGCCGGCGTTATGGCAGGAACGGTGTTGGTGGCGCTGTCTTCTTATGCCGGGCTGGACCTGCACGGCGATATGCCCTACTTCAACCCCAACCTGCCGGACCACTGGCGGAAGATCAGTTTCTCATTCGAATACCGCGGAAGCAATTATGAATGTGAAGTCACTCCGGATTCGATCCGCATCAGGATTGAAAGCCGGGATGAAGAAACAGTTGCAATATGCGTAAATAATAAAGTTCATGAAATTATAAGCGGTGACTGGATCGAAATTGAAATAATTTAAATCCCGCACTTAATCCTTAACCCTTAAACCTCAACACTATAGAAATATGCTTGGAGACGTATTACTTATCGAAGAAAAGCACCGCACAGCCGGTGAAGCGATCGTCCAGAAGATACTGGAGCGCAGGAAGGATAAATTCATGGTGGCCATATCGGGCGAGTCGGGGTCGGGCAAGTCGGAGCTGGCGCATGTGGTGGCGCGCGGCCTGCGCAAGCACGGCATCATGGCCAAGCCGATCCATATCGACAACTACTACCGCATCCATCCGCTGGAGCGCACCGAATGGCGGAAGAAGCACGGCATCGAAAATGTCGTGGGGTACGGGGAATACGACTGGGACACGATCATCAAGAATATCGATGATTTCAAAAATGACCGCAAAACGACCATGCCCTGCGTCGACCTGGTCACGGAACAGATCGACCAGCTCACTACCGACTTCAAAGGGATCGATATGCTGGTCATCGACGGCTTGTATGCCATAAAAACCGAAGGGGTTGACCTCAGGGTATTCATCGAGCTGACCTATCACGAGACGAAGAAGGCGCAGGTGGTCAGGGGGAAAGAGCCCCAGAACGAATACCGGATGGCTGTCCTGGAGCAGGAACACAAAATGGTACAGGCGTTGAAGCCCAGTGCGGACATCCTCATTTCTAAAGAATACCAGGTATTGTCCTGATACCAAGCTGAACAAAGCTGTTGCATCATTTCACAAAAAAAGAGCTGTACCTCCTGGGTGGACTGGCGGCGCTGCTGGTGCCGGCGGTACTGATCAACACGGGCCTGCCGCAGCTTTATGGGGAAGAGCCGCGGCGCGCCGTGGTGGCGCTCGAGATGCTCCTGCGGAATAACTTGATCGTACCGACCATCAACGGGGAAAGTTATTTCCTGAAACCGCCCTTTTTTAACTGGATACTGGCTGCGATCTATCATATCACCGGAAATCCGACAGAATTCAATACCCGCATCATCACCATTGTTTCTTTCATCGCTTTCGGCTTTGTTATTTTTTTTACAGGCCGGAAATACGTGAGCCTCACCTTCGGGGCGCTGTCATCCCTGCTTTTTATGACGGCTGCCGGCAACCTCTTTTTCAATTCCCTGCTGGCGGAGATCGATATGTTCTACAGCCTTGTCACCTATTCCGGACTGATCTGCCTTTTTCATTTTCAACGGCAGAAACAATATTATCTGTTGTTCCTTACCGTTTACCTTCTGGGGGCCATCGGCCTGCTGACCAAAGGGGCGCCTTCGCTGGTGTTTACAGGGCTTTCGCTGCTGGCGTTCTTCATTGTCATGAAAGAATTCAGGAAACTGTTCAGCCTGGCGCACCTGGCAGGCATCCTGCTGTTCCTTGTCATAACCGGTGGTTACTTTTATGCGTACAGCAGGCAGGGTGATGTTTTGCAATACCTTCTCAGCCTTTCGGTGGAATCTGGCAAGCGCTTCTCCGGCGAAACATTCCGGGACTACCTGCTGCACATGTTCCTCTACCCGCTCGATACGCTCATGAACCTGCTGCCGGCGTCGGTCCTGATCATTTTTACCTTCCGGAGATCATTCACGGAGATAATCCGGGGCAATTCCCTGATGAAATTCGCCCTGCTCATGCTGGTCGTGCATTTTCCCGTTTACTGGCTGCCGCCCGGTGCCAAACAGCGTTACATCCTCATGCTCTATCCTTTCATGATCCAGATCATGACATATTTCTTCCTGGTTTACCTTCCCGGGAAAAAGATGCAGGCTAAACTTGTCCGTTATACCATCCTGGTACTTTTCGCCATAGCAGCCATCCGCCTTGCATTCAACCTGACCGTTTTGCCGGCCAGGGCCATTTTGGGCGTCTCACCGCAAAACCAGCAGGCTGCTTTCGATATCTCAGAAGCAGGCAAAGACCGGCAGGTGTATATTTATAAGTCGACATACCTGCCGATGCAAACAATTTTCTATTTTGAAAGGGAGAGAATGGAGATTATGCCGGTCGCGCATGCTCCGGTTCCCGGTGAGATCCATATCGTGGAAAAGATCATCCTGCAGGAATATGATATCTACCGGGATATCACGGAAATTGCTCAACATCCCGTTCACCCCATTGCAGTTCACAATGAATACATTCCTCCTGATGAACTATCATGGCTGGAATACAGGGTTGTTTCAGAACCCGTCATCCAGAAAAGAAGCTATGTTTTGCTTATACCTGCTCGTCCACATCCGTAACGAAAAGGATCATCACGGAAGCGATCAGCAGCGATATTCCGCCCAGGATCAGCGCATAGATGGCCTGTCCGCCGACGAAGGTCTTGACGAAGAAGCCCAGGAGACTGGCCGCCATGATCTGCGGGATCACGATGAAGAAGTTGAAAATCCCCATATATGTTCCCATCTTATGCTGCGGCAATGAACCGGTGAGGATGGCATAGGGCATCGCCAGGATGCTCGCCCAGGCCAGCCCGATACCCAACTCCGGGATGATCAGCATGGTCGGGTTCTGGATGAAATAGAAAGCCACGAAACTGATCCCACCGATGAAAAGGCTGACGGCATGGGTACGTTTTCGACCGATCAGACCGGCCAGCCAGATGAGCACAAAAGCCATGATGGCGGCAAAACCGTTGTATACGGCCATCAGGACGCCCACCCAGTCGGCTCCCTTGTTATACTCCTGGTTGATGTGGTGAAACCGGTCGATCAGGTGCTGTTCCAGCTCCAGGGTTTCATACCGTTTCGGGTCGTTGAAAAACTGAACCACCCGCATCGAAACGGCTACGTCCTTCCCCTGTTCGAAGCGTTTACCGAAACGGTCCAGTTCTGCACGTACCCCTGGTATATCCCTGATGATGGCAGGATCATTTCTTTCTTCCGCCCGGTCAACGATGCGCACCAGCTCATAATATGTTTCCTGGTCGAGTTTCATGTCGTATTTGGTGCTGGTCACCCCGGAGGTCGTATAGATCCACATGGCAAAGAGGGCGAACCAGGAGAAAAACTGCACCACAGCCAGTTGCTTCATGGTTTTGGGCATTTTGAACAGGTCGTTGATCACCACCACGAACCCGTTTTTATCGTTACCTCCACGGATGAGCATGCCTGTCATGATCTGGATGATACCGAAGGCGAGGATGCCGACCGACAGGATATACAATTCCGCTTCCAGGTGGAACCAGTAGATTAGAGAAGTGAAGATCGCCCCTGCGATAATCCAGATGTAACTGCCATGGATAAAGCGCCCGGCGGGTAAGACAGCATCCTGTTCCGCTACCGACTGCACCAGGTCAGGGTGTTCTTCCGGGGAAAATTCTTTTAACTCCTCTGGTGAATATTCCTTTGTACGGATCACCGTCCACATCACGGCCAGGAAGAAAACGGCGGCGCCGATATAAAAAGCATATTTGACGGAGGGGGGTATTTGTCCTTCGGGGGCCGTATTGGCGATGCCCAGGAAATTGGTCATGATGTATGGCAGCGCCGAAGCCACCACCGCCCCGATGCCGATGAAAAAACTCTGCATCGCAAAGCCCATGGTACGTTGTCGGGATGGGAGCATATCGCCGACGAATGCCCGGAAAGGCTCCATGGAAATATTGATGGAAGCGTCCATGATCCAGAGCATGCCCGCCGCTACCCACAAAGCGGGCGAATTGGGCATGATCAGCAGCGCCAGAGAAGCTAATATCGCGCCCACCAGGAAATAGGGCCGGCGCCGCCCCAGACGGTTCCAGGTCTTGTCGCTCATATGTCCGATGATGGGCTGCACGATCAGCCCGGTCACCGGCGCGGCAATCCAGAGGATGGGGATATCCTCCACCCGGGCGCCCAGGGTCTCAAAAATGCGGCTCACGTTGGCGTTCTGCAGGGCAAAGCCAAACTGGATACCAAGGAATCCGAAACTCATGTTCCAGATCTGCCAGAATGATAAACGGGGTTTTGGTTTCATGAAGTATAACTTTAGGAAATAGACAAGCAATGATAATGAAATTTTATTCTTAGAGGGTTATAGAAATAAATTTAAAAAATTTGAAATTTTTTATTTTGATATATATATATTTATATTTTTGCATTCTACTATTTCAATAGAATTTATTGAATACATGAAAATCAACACAAAAGTCCGGTATGGGTTAAGGGCGATGATTGACATCGCTCAAAATCCTAAAGGTGTGTTGCAAAAAGATATTGCCCAAAGGCAGGAAATTCCGTTGAAATACCTTGACAGCCTGATCTCAAACCTGAGAAATGCAGGATTAATTGTAAATCTTTCCGGACGTGGCAGCGGTTATAGATTGGCGGAAAATCCGAAAAGAATATCGGTATATGACATTTACCGTGCCTTTGAACCTGAGCTGGCGCTGGTGAACTGTTTTTGCGCCACCAATGAATGCTGGCGGACGAACATTTGCCCAACGAAGGATTATTGGTTTGAGTTGAACAATAATATAAAATCAACGATGACAGGCACCAAACTTTCGGACCTGATGACAAAAGTTAATGAGAAAAAAAGCGAAAATTGAATGCTAATAAATCAGATGTTTAATTAAAAATTAAAAACAATGAATCGGATTATTTTAATTATCGGAGGGCTGCTTATTGCGGCCATGTACACAGGTTGCAAGGATGATGATCCTGAACCAACACCATATGACAATGCCAGTGTGGCAAAAGGAGGCATCATGTACGATAAGTTTTGGAGTACTGAAGCCGGATTCAACCAAAGCGATGTCAATATTGCAAAATTTAATGCCTCCAGCGACTTTTTCCGCTGCAAGCAATGCCACGGCTGGGATTTACTGGGATCTGCAGGATCATACATCAACAGGGCTCCAAAACCTAACCGCCCCAACGTTTCTGGTTTGAATGTTTTCCAACTTACGAAAAATAAAACCCCACAGGAACTTTTCGACGGCATGAAAAAGACAGCCGGAAGAAGGGATATCTCCTATGATCTGTCCACCTATGATCCGAATACCAACGCCACTGCTGGCGACCAGATGCCTGATTACAGCCAGCTACTTAGCGATGCCCAGATATGGGATATCGTAAAATTCATGAAAGAAGGCGCTTTTGACGTGACACATCTTTACGATGGTACTTTTACAGGCACCTATCCGACCGGTTCCGCATCTTATACTAATGTTGGCAAAGATGGTAATTCGGCCAATGGCGCCACTTTTTATGCCGCCAATTGCGCTGGATGCCATGGAGCTAACGGTACACAAATCCAGATGGAAAACATGACTGTCGGGCAATTCATTCGGAGCAAACCCTATGAAGTGCATCAAAAAGTGAAATATGGCCAGCTGGGTTCTTCTATGGTCGGGGAATTTGACATTACACTCGCACAAATGAAGGATTTATATAAAGCTTGTGCGGATGAGAATTCTTTTCCGAACTAAAATGTATTGCAACGGGTTAACGGGAGTGTACCAATTTATTTTATTTATTTATGGTACACTCCTGAATAACCAGGATTTATAATGACCTTATCAGTATAAAATATTAATTTAATGTTTATATTTGTTAGGTAAAATAATTACCGATGTCTAAAACCTTTAAAGAACCCGACTGCAACCAGTGTAAGGACCGCATCGAAGTATTTAAGGTACTGAATGAAGAGGATTTAAAAAAGATTGATAAGATAAGATATGATGTGTTGTTTCATGCCGGGGAGATCATTTTCAAGCAAGGAACTCCATTTACCCATACCATTTGTATCCTGGAAGGGCTTGCCAAAGTTTACCTTGAGGCCGGTAGCAAAAGAAGATTCATCCTTACTTTAATCGGCCCGGGTGAGATGATTGGGAGCCCCGGTATGTTTATAGACGGGCTGCACCATTTTTCAGTTGCAGCTGTTGACGATAGCGTTGCATGCTTTGTACAAAGGGAAATCATTGAAGGGATAATCAGTACGAATAACCGCTTTGCCACTGAACTTTTAAAAAGGGCCAATAAAAGAGACATTCAAAATTTCCAGCGCTTTTTATCCCTTACCCGGAAACAAGCCCCGGGCAGATTGGCAGAGACCCTCCTTTTCCTGTATCACGAAATCTATAAGACCAATCCTTTCAAAATTACCATCTCACGCCAGGATTTGGCAGACATGTCAGCCACGACAAAGGAAAACACCATCAGGACATTAAAAATTTTCAAAGAGGAAGGCTTGATATCCATGACAGGTAACCTGGTAACGATTCTCAACAAACGCCTTTTACAAAGTGTTTCAGTCAACGGTTAATCGTCCAGAATGAAATTTTTATTTATTCTAATTAAAAAGAAGCTTTCTGCAAACTTTTTTATCAATTATATAATTATTTGTTAAACAGTTTAATAACATCATAATTATCATTAATGTTTATTATCTATTGATTTATATCAATATATTATATAATCCGTATCAATTAATTCATGAAAAAAATCACTATTGTGTAATATCTAACTATGAAAGTATGTGACTAATATTGTTGCTCACTTATAAAAAAACCAAAAACAACTGTTATGAAAAGATTCAGCATTTTCTCGGTGTTCCTTCCCGCCTTTATCATTATGGCAATGATTGTCCTGTTTTCCTGCACAAAGGAAGGCCCTCCGGGAAAGGATGGGTCTGACGGGGAGGACGGCATCAATGGTAATGATGGCACAGCCACCTGCGCAGTGTGTCATAACATCTCGGAAAACGTCTATGCAAAGACCCTGCAGTGGCAAAATTCACTTCACGCCACCGGCGGTAATTTTGAAAGGAACACAACGCAATGTGCCCCCTGCCACACCAGCAAGGGATTCAGGGAAGTGATCCATACGGGTATGCAGGTTACCGCTGCTGCGATTCCCGATCCGACACCAATCAATTGCTATACATGCCATAAGATACACGAGACTTACACAACGGAGGACTGGGACCTTCGGCTGGAAGGGCCTGTTACATTCTGGGCTTCCGGGCTGGTAAGCAACCAGGGTTCGGCCAATACCTGTATCCAGTGCCATCAGCCCAGGCCAGCCAGCCCCTGGCCCGATATCAATGATCCCGAAGGCACCATCAATATTACATCAAACCGCTGGGGGCCCCATTATGGACCACAGGGTACCATGATCGCAGGGGTAGGCGCCTTTGAATTTGGCGGAGGCTATTCCAGCCACGCCCACTCACAAATTGACAACTCCTGCGTCACCTGCCATATGGCAGATGCCTTCGCGGCTAAGGCAGGCGGCCATACGAATAATATGAGATATGTGTACCAGGGTTCTGAACGCCTCAATACGACAGGATGTATTGACTGCCATTCCGGTACACAAGATGAATTGACCGCTGCGGTGGCATCGCTGAAAACGGAAATCCAGGCGCTGTTGTCAGCCCTGGAAGAAAAACTGACAGAAGCCGGTATCTATAACCCGAACACCGGTCTCGCTAACCCGGGTACCTACCCCAATAAAGTGGTCGGTGCTTATTACAATTTCCTGTTTTGTGGAAAATATGACAGAAGCTACGGCATGCATAACAAGACCTATGCGAAAAGTCTCCTGGAAAATTCCATAGCTGCACTTAATTGATTGAGAATCATGATTATATTCAGGCTTCAATGATGCTGTTGAAGCCTTTTTTATGATTACCTAAAATTCATATAATGAAAAATATTACATTACTCGCTATCTGTTTTTTATCAGTCCTGACCTGGCAGTCCTGCCAGTATGACTGGATTGATCCCATCGAACCGGATATACCAGAAGTGGTCAGTTTCTCCGGTGACATCATCCCTATCTTTAACAACAGGAACTGCAATTCAAGCAGTTGCCATGCAGCAGGAGCAGTCCCACCCGACCTGACGCCGGCCAATGCATACAATGACCTGTTTGCCAGGAACCATATCAATCTGGCAACCCCTGAAAACAGCAAACTCTATACGAAATGCGCTCCGGGCGGAAGTATGAACAAATATTGCCAGCCCGGTGACTGGGAAATAATGCTGAAATGGATCCGGGAAGGGGCATTGAATAATTAACAGGAATCGGAATGATCAAAAAATCGCTAACCATGAAAAAAGCATTCATTATAATTATATTGGCCTGCTCCAATCTGGCTATTGCAGTGGCCCAGGAGAGTGACGCTGCTTCCACGGCCCCCGTCAATTCCAATAAAAGCCTGCTGGGCTATTGGATTATTAAGGATGGAAATCCCATCAGGGGCGCTTATGAAAGCGGTTACCTTATCGACAACCAGACAAACGTCATCCCGACGGCCCAGACCCTGGAGTTTGTCATGCACCACAGGTTTGACAATATGTCGAACGGGATCTCCAATCTATATGGTATCTACGGATCGGCCAATGTCCGCCTGGGACTTAATTATTCCATCACCGACTGGGCACAGATCGGTTATGGAACCACAAAAGATCACAAACTCCAGGATTTCGGACTGAAGATCAACCTGCTGAAGCAAAGCAGGAATAACAAGTCACCTGTCGATGTGACCTATTATGGAAACTGGTCGATTGATGCCCGCGATGAGGTATATTTCGGTGAAGGATACCAATTCAACAACCGGTTTGCATTCTTCAACGAGTTGATGGTCACGCGCCAGTTCTGTTCCTGGTTCACTTTTACCCTGGGAAGTAGTTTTACCCATTTCAACCAGGTGGATTCGCTGTATGAGCATGATAAAATCGCATTGCATTTCCTGGGCAGGATCAAGTTCAGCCCGCAATCGGCCGTGATATTTAACCTTGACCTGCCGCTGAAAATAGATGGCATCAAGGAATGGCGCGAATTCAAGGAACCCCCGAAACCAAATTTCGGCATCGGTTATGAAGTAGCAACAGCTACGCACGCTTTCCAGATATTTGTCGGTTCGGCCACATACCTGGTGCCGCAATACAATGTCATGAAAAATCAGAATGATTTCTTCAAATCCACAGAAAACATCTACATCGGATTTAACATCACCAGGTTATGGTCATTTTAAACCGGAAATTGTCTATATTTGTAAAATAGTATTTATTTATATAAAATTCTAATTATGAAAAGATTTAATTTGATTATGCCTGCCGTTTTAGTGGCAGCAGCCTTTTTACTGCTCGCCTTCGTTGTACCGCAGGATCAAAAAAAAGGGGAACCATGGAACATTCCGGATAACTACCTGAAAATGAAAAATCCACTGGCTGCTGACGACGCTGCCATGATCAACGTTGGTAAAACTTTGTATGCGAAACATTGCCGGTCGTGTCATGGCAATGCGGGTTTGGGTGACGGGGTCAAGGCAAAGCAGCTCAAAACTTTCCCGGGCGATTTCTCCTCTGAAGCATTCCATAACCTTAGCGACGGGGCAATATATTATAAATCCTTTATCGGCAGGGATGAAATGCCAAACTTTGAGAAAAGCATCCCGGACATGGAAGACCGTTGGGCCATTGTTACATACATAAGAGCAACTTGTAGAAAGAAATAAACTGTTCTAATTGAAGCTTTCGTATAAGTCTATGCAATCGAATTACTGCCTGGAACTGGGTCGTGCTCCAACGACTAAAGCCGTTGGTTCCGATTATATTACATGTTGGAACCGACGGCTTCAGTCGTCGGTCTGCTAAAAATGACTACTAAGACACCCTCTTCTTTCTGACAAACTCTGTATACCAAAAATGAACAAGCCTTCTCGGATATACTGCAAAGCCTGTAACAGGAAAATTCTATTGCTTGTCATCCTGCTGATTTCATTTTCAAACGCGTATAATAAGGATAATCCTGAAGATGTACTTGATCCGGAAACGCAGAAATGCCTTGACTGCCATGCAGGAATGAGGTATACCCTTACCGATCCCGTGACGGGTGATATGGCTTCATTGAAAATGTACGACGAACTGAGGATTGATCCTCACCTGTATGTAAGGGCTGCCCATGGCGGCTTTGCCTGTACTGATTGCCACTCTCTTGATTATGAGATACATCCTCATCCGATCAGCGTTAAATTTGAGTTTCAGTATTCATGTCTCGATTGCCATGGCGGTGACGAACATTTTGCGAGGTTTAATTTCGAAAAGGTAGAGGAAGAATTCAACGTCAGCATACACGGGAATCATTACATCGAAAACTTCAGCTGCTGGAGTTGCCACAACCCGCACACTTACCGGCTGACGGTACGGGAAGGGGGCAGGATCGTCGATATCGTGGCCTATAACAATTCCATTTGCCTCGAATGCCATGGTGATATAAGCCACTATGCCGTTCTGATCGAGAGGCAACTGACCAACATGTTGTCTAAGCATGAATGGCTCCCCAATCAGAGCCTGCATTTCAGGAAAGTGAGGTGCATCGACTGCCATGCAGCGGTTCATTATGATATCCTGGTGGCCCACCATGTGCTCCCGGCCTCGGAAGCGGTCAGGAATTGTGTGGAGTGCCACTCTACAAACTCCATCCTGATGGCCTCTTTATACAAGCATAAGACGGTCGAACGCCGGAGCAGGTTTGGATTCTTTAATTCAGAGATTACTACTGACGCATATATTATCGGGGCTAACCGCAATTATTACTTCAACCTTGCCAGTATTGTCATTTTAGGCCTTGTCTTACTGGGCATAGCCATCCATGCAACACTCAGGTATATCCATTACAGGCAGAGAAAATGAATAAGAAAAAGTTATATCTTTATCCACTCTGGCTCAGGATTTGGCATCACGTGAATGCCGTGCTGATGATCGTGCTGATATTCACAGGTGTCAGCATGCAATATTCAGACCCCAACTACCCATTGATCCGGTTTGACATAGCTGTTGACCTGCACAGCACTTCAGGCATTTTTCTGACCATTTCTTATTTCATCTTCCTGTTGGGTGTTTTATTTTCCTCCATCGGACGGTATTACCTGGTTAAAACCGAAGGCTTTTTTACAGCTTTCGCCAGGCAGTTACGTTATTATCTTTTTGGAATATTCCGGGGTGAAAAAAGCCCTTTTAAAGTGACGCAGGAACGAAAGTTCAATCCCATTCAACTGATCTCTTACAACGTGATCATGCACGCCATTACACCATTCACCTTCATCACAGGATGGGCGTTGATCTTCCCGGAAACTATCGTGCTGAATGTTTATGGATACAGCGGAATCATGTTAACCAGCCTCGTCCATTCGATTGCCGGGTTTTTAATCTCAATTTTCCTGGTCATACACCTGTATGTCATTACCATAGGGCCGTCGCCAACGGCCAACCTGAAAAGTATGATCCACGGTTATCATGAAGCGATTGAAACCGAAAAAACTGAAGAAATTGAAAAATAAATTGATTTAAAGACAATTTTTATTACTTTTAACAATAAATTAGAAACTATGAAGAAGTTTAATGTTATGATAGCTCTGATGTCTGTTTTTGCATGTCTGATGCTTTTCGCATTCACTATCCCCCAGGAACAGAAAAAGCCAGGGCCATGGGATATTCCCGAAAAATATCAAAAGATGAAAAACCCTATTCCCGATGATGCAGCTTCCCTGAGTACAGGAAAGATGCTATGGGGTAAGTATTGCAAATCCTGCCATGGAAACATTGGCAAAGGAGATGGCCCAAAAGCCGCTCAGTTGAAAACGGCAATTCTTGATTTCACATCAGCAGAATTTAAGAAGATCCCTGACGGACATCTTTA
>JAHYJL010000054.1 GCA_019429045.1 Bacteroidales bacterium | reverse complement strand
CCGGTCTTTGTCAAATTATTAAGAAACTCTCGTTCTTTTGATTTTAATCTTAATGTCACTTTTGTCATCGCTTTGTGGTTTTTATCCCACAAAGATAATGTTAATATATTAATTTGTCAAGACACTACATACCACATACAACATCCTCAAACCTTCTCCGGCTCCCGTGTCAAATCCCTGAAGCCTTTGAACAGCTCCACCGGGATGGTGATGACGGTGATGATGAAGAGGATCATGAAATGCAATGGCGAATATAAAGCCGATCCTGCGGGCAGGGGATGGCGATTTCCCGGAGGGTTTTTTCCTGCCGGCCAGTTTGCTTTTCGGTTTTGATTCCATGGTTTGTAATTTTTGGGGTGAAAATTACAAAAAAGGGCGGCACACATCGTGCACCGCCCTTATATTTTAGTTCAGTTTTGCACCGTCATCCCGAATCCCGACTCAGTCGGGGTGAGGGACCTTCCGGCTTTTTAAGGTTGCCCGCTCTTCACTGTCAGCACCGCCGGTGCCACAACCTGGATGGTAGCTCCTGTTTCCAGGGTGATGTCATAACATTCCGCATTGCTGGTGACAACAGGGAAGTTTCCGCCGGAGGGCACCGATGGAATCACAATCACATCGTATTCGTCTGGCACAACGCCTGATCCCCAGTTGGAAGGAGTATGCCAGTCAGAAGTAATACCAATCCATACATTTGGCAGCTGAACAGCGATTGAAATTTCATCAATATACCAGTTGTTAATATTCCATGTATAACCATCGAAGAAGAAAGCGATCTGGAATGTAGAAGAACCAACATCAGCATTTTTAATAACCACCTTGATTGACTCGGGACTGACATCTCCAGTCGGAGATTTTGACCAGACCGTATTCCAGGTATTACCATCTGAAGTGGTTTTGACTCCTATGTTAAATGTACCAGTATACCAGTCCACTGAATGTTTGAAGTCAAGCGATAGTATGGAAGCGCCGGTAGTATTAATAAATGGAGAAATGAACATGCTTAGCCCTGTCCATGATGGAGAAGTCCAGTAAAATTTAACCTCAGGAGATACACCCCCGGCATTTGCCGTAGCTGAAGTGGCCCAGTTTGTTGATCCCAGTGCGGTTGTTGACCAGCAGTCAGGCAATGCAGGAACGGTAACCCCGCTGAAGTTTTCGATAAGCGGTAAAGTTACAGCATCACAAGCCGTCTGGAACGCTTTCGGCCCGCTCCAGGAACTGGTATTGTGATTTTTAGGCAGACATTCATGGACAATTATACCGCCGGGACTCCCGGGCAGCCAATAGTCAAACAATGGTGATCCTGGCGGCGGTGGCGACGAGACTTCCAGAATCTGTATATTTTCCCCCCATATATCCACTGATACCCACTCGGGGTTGTAATCGGGTATGATGTACAGAAGTTCTATCCACTGAGGAACACCTGGAGCTATCAAAATTGGTCCATTCAGCGGCGACCTTTGAATGAAAACTTCATCCATTGGCATGGGGAAAGCCGGCAGAGGCGGATCCGGGGAAACCCACCCGGGGGTGCTCCAGTTGATCACATAATTGATCCAGGAAGAGGGGCCTGCCACCATTGGCTGGACCCAGAAGCCCATCCTGATCTTTTTCATGCGGGTGGTGTCGAGCGGGTCATTGTAGAACCAGATATTCCACCACGGCAGGTCTTCTTCCGGATCGTAATACTGATAACATAATCCGGTTTCGCCCGGGTCATTGGCTGTCCCGCCGCTCGACAAAGGATCAAGAGCACCTGGAGTGGACATCGCCATCCAGAAATAATCGACTTTAGGGTTCTCAAAGCCATTGCAGTAGGCTTGCACATAGAACTCATAGTCTGTTTCAGGATCAAGCGGAGTGGCCGTCAGGGGATTATCCGGTGTAAAATATTCGCTGAACACAGCTGCTCCCGTACCGGGGGTAAACCCAGGGAGGCCGACCTCCACGTTCCAAAGGGGTTCAGTCCCCCCTGGGGTCCAGCCCAGATCGGCGCCGGTGGTGGTGATGTTGGTGGCGGTGAGGGCGGTGGGGGCGAGGCAATCGGGGGCTTCTGTCAAACTGAAATCATCAAAACTAAGGTACCATGGCGCTGATGTTGCATTAACCCGGATGGCAAAGTAATAAGTGCCTGTAGAAGAAGGTGTTATTGTTTCTTCTACAAGAACATAGGTCTTTGTTGTGGTTGTTCCGGGCAGCACAAAAGAACTCCCCATTTGGGTGGCTCCTGCGGAGTTCTGTTATGTATTGTATAACACATCCCCTGTCCATCCGGAATAGTTATCTCCGGCCCACCAGAATGAGAAAAGATAAGTTTCCCCTGCATTCAGCAAAAACCCGGGTGTCCATACGTATTCATCCACGGCCGACCACGACTCCCTTAAAAATTGGGTGCCCGTCCTGGCATCTGCATCGTAAGTTGAGCTAGCATTATTTGTTGTCACCCAATCACCGTTTTCTTTCAGCCAGCAATCAGGTAATGAGGGGATGGTTGCAGTTTCAAAACCTTCAGCCCAGGGTAGTGTGTTTATCGGATCACAAAGCGTAGTAAACGTATTCGGCCCGGCCCAAAGGCTTGTGTCACCCATTCCGCAGATAGCCCTGACATACCAGTCGTAACTGGTATATGAGCTCAGGGATCCTAAGTTGTATGGATGGGTTCCGATGGCCCCGGTCCGCGTTCCGCCTGTCAAAGGATCGAATCCCGGAGACCCGTAAGAAACCTGCCACGAGGTCTCTGTACCGCCTGCCGTCCAGTCCAGGTCCGCTGAATTGGTGGTAATATTGGCAGTGCTGAGGCTGGTAGGGAAGGCACAGGTTATAGCCAGGCCTTCTTCATAGGCACCCATGCTCGGATCGGTGGCATCCCGGGTCACATCCAGGATATCCGTGGTTATACCAGAAATTGGCGTCCCGGTGGCAAGCACCGGTGAGCCGGTTTCAGGCTGAAGGTTCGTTGCTGAAACAAACAACGGGTCACCGGAAATGGAACTCGCATCCTGGCCGGTGGCGGCCTGCCAGGCGGCCAGATCGGCCTTTTCGCTTCCAAAATAACCGAGCGCTGCACCTGTGGTGTAATAATCGTTGTAGTCGATCGTGGCGAAGGTTGTTCCCGTGATCGCGAAAACGGTGTAATTCTTCGGAGAGGTGCCCGTCATGGTGTTGCTGAAAATATTGTCCCGGATATCCATGTTGGCGGATGAGGAAGAAATCATCAGGCAGATAGAATATACCCCCGATGTTGTACTGCCAAAAGCACCCGTAAGGCTGATAGAGTTATAATATAATTTGTACTGACTTCCGCCTACGATCCTGATACCCGAAAAGTAAAAGTTCGATGTGCTTCCATATTGATACAGGTCGTATATGATATTGTTGGAAATCTCGTTGTTTGTAACCCCGGTTCCGGAAGAAAAGTATATCCCGATACAATAATAGGCGGTTGTATTGGATTGGCTGAATGTGTGGATCTTGTTCTTACCGAACGTACAGTTATAAACATAGGTTCCCAGGTAGATGCCGTATTTGCCGCCGTTATAAATCAAGTTGTAGATTTCATTCTCCGACACGGCGGCCCCGTTCACGGCCTGGAGGTTTATGCCATAACCGGTGATGTAATCCGACGTATTGGGCGATCCGATGGTGTTACCCTGGATGACCAGCCCCTCCAGTTCACCGGTCGAACCGACGCCCCTGGCATAAATGCCATAATAGGCTTTTGCAATATCATTTTCAATGATGCTCAGGTTGTCATTGTCCGCTCCGGATCCAGACGTTGATACGCTGGTTCCACCGATGTAGATGCCAAAAGTGGAGGTTACGGAATTGCTGCCGGCGGCGATGATACAGTTCCGGATGGTATTGTCCGTCGCTCCCGCTCCGGTGCCAAGGCTGATCAGGTGAAAGACGGCGGTGCTGGTGCTGGTGGATGTATTCGAGAAATTAAGGAATTTGCCGCTGCCGCTGTACCTCCCGTCGAAGGTGACCCGGTCGGCCCCGTTCAGGCGGATCAAACCGCCGGAAGAACTTCCGGTAACATCCCGTATGGTTGTGCCGTCGGGCTGAATGGTCAGTGTCCAGTTCCCCGCGCCGTCCTCCGTCCACTGGTTGAGGGCGTTGGTGCCGGTTTCCGTCAGGTCTGAAATGATGGTGGCGGTAATGTTGCCGGTCACGATTTTGGCGTTGATGTCTTCAAAAAGCCCGCCGGTACCGGTCAGTGAGGGATAGGTTCCAGAGGTTCCCACCGTAACACTGCCGCCGATGCCCTGGAGTATGGTGTAGGAATAGGGCGTCGTCGGCGGCGTGCTGCACGCCGGGGGATTGGCGGTGAATCCGCTGGCTCCGCCCGAGGGGTTTGATCCAACATTCGGTGTGGAGGCAAGATCCTGGGCAACAATATAATATCTAACCGTATCACCGGCAATCACCCCGGATCCAAAAGTGAAATCGTATTGGTCGCCGCTGATATAAGTTGCCGTTACCGGTGTCTGCGCGATACCGCCAATGCTCCAGTACAACACAGGCCGCCCGGTGCCGGAAGTTGGTACGCCGCTGGCATCCGTGATGGAGGTGCTCAGCGTTCTGCTGCTTGTGCTGGCCGTATTGGGAAGGGGGGTAAATGTTATGTCCGGCGCTACCAGGTCCTGCCCGGTCCCTTCGAATTCATCAGCGCCGACATCCGGGGTGGTCTCATTTCGCGTGTTACCGTCATAGTCGGTGGTGATGGCCAGGGGAGAGCTGACCGTTGAACCTCCGCTTTCGCACTGTGTCGGTGTTGTTAGCAACATATGGAGGTTGTATGGTGCGGTGGTTTTATTCACAAAGGGCGGATTTTCTGAGAAGGACTGACTTTCCCTGGGCGTTACCCTCGCCTGGAATTGCGCAAGGGTTTGATCTGAATTGGTGCCGTCGAAGAAGATCAGGTTCTTTGTGCCCGGCGTACCGGCATAAAACAGGTTGTTGTTATTGCTGTTGGGCAGGTTGGCAAGTGAGGTGGTGGATTTGTAAAACGCCACTGCCCTGGTACCGGTTGTCATGTCACAATTATTCACAAAGATGTTGTTGTTCAGGTATAGGGTAGTGGGGCTGGTAGTTACATACAGCGCTGCGCTTTGGTTTGAGGCAACGGTGGAGGTATAGTCAATATATACGGTATTAAAAAAAACATTAGCGGTCGTCCCACCATTGATATTCATAGCGCGTGTCCCCGGACTGGTTGTCGATGCCGGAGCTTTTATGTCATACACGTAGTTGTTATAGATGTTATTGGTTGTCCCGCCTGAGGAACTCAATCCATAAGCAATATAAGATGTTGTACCGGTATAGGCAATGTTGTGGATTAGGTTGTTAAAAATATTGTTTTGAGAACCGGCACCGACATGCAAACCGTAAACATTATATTTATGGTCAAGTCCGGTTATCGTATTGCCGGATATCTGGGTGTTTGCTGTGGATGCAGGATAGTGGTAAAGGCCGTACATTGTGGAAGAGGTACTGGTGCCGGTCAGATTCATGACATTATTGTCATTCAGGTAGTTATTTAACCCATCCCAGTAATAACTATAAATTCCATATATAGTTGAAGTACCATTCATGTTATCAACACTATTTCCGGTAACAGAAACATTTTTCTGGTAATAGGCATATATACCATAGGCTATAGTGCTCAGGGAATTTCCCAGATTCTGAATGACATTGCCTGAAACGACATTGTTTTCATCACGGTAAGTAGTATTGCTTGAGAGATAAATTCCATTATAGGCATCCTGAATGGTATTTCCGGAAAAAGTATTATTGCTTTTTGTTCCGGCGGAAGATGTCGGTGCATTGGCATTGGTAAATATGCCGCGTGCAGAGGTGTTGGCCTTGTTAAGGTCAATGGTACAGTTTTGAATGGTCACATACTGGCAATTATCATTGGCCGGACCCTGGAGATAGTACCCCCATTCCAGGTAATCACTGGAGGAGGAGCCTGCGTCGTTGATATCGATACCGTCGAAAGTGACATAATCACATCCGTATAAAAACATGCCAATATCACCGGTAGCAGAGGTGCCTGTAATGCTGAGAACCGGGTTGGTTCCAGCGCCTGATTTTTGAAACACGACAGGATTGCTAGCGCTTCCGATATAATTCATGATATAGTAAGCGTAATTATTAGGAGAGGCTGGCACAGTTTTGCTGAATGTTTGTCCTGCTGATACATCGAAGGTGACCGCGGCAGAATGTCCAATATTATTCAAGTCATTCAATGCATCTGTAAAATTGTTATAATTGGTGCCGCTAGTTGGGTTTGTATTATCAATAGTATAGGTTCCTGCAAGCGGGGCCCTGATGGTGCGGTTTCCGGCCGGGTCGGTCACGTCGGGAACCCGTGTTTGCGGTTCTGATGTTGCAAATTGCGGGCATGTGCCATCCACGACATTCCATTCCGTGGCCGTGTTGCTGATATCATAGCACAGCCAGAAATAGTTATTTCCACCGGCAAGGGTCTGGGTGCTTGTAACGGTAAAGCTGCCGCTGGGATTGTACACTGTTGAGCCGAACTGCGTGGATGCTGAAAAAGTCGGTGAAGTGGTGTAATATACATTCGCGGCGGTTATATCTGATGTACTGGTTGTTCCGGAGGTGGTGAAATCGATGGAGGTGATATCAAATGGATTTAACGTACCATTAGTGACTACTTGCAGCACAATGATTGGTTGATCCACGGCACCAACTAATGTAGTAAGAGTATATGCCGTAAGGGTAGTTGAAGATGTGAAAGTCATGTTTGATGGTGGCAAAAAAGTAAGTTGAACGCGTGGTTTCCCGTTCCTTGCAGTTGTAGTGGTCGATGAACATTGATTTGTCGAACCACTTGTTACTCCCCTCATCTGATTGGCGACATCATTATATAGCCAAACTTGTCCGTTTAATGCATATCCGGAATTTACACCCCAACAAACATCCACCAGGATATTATCTACACCATTCCATGCGAAAGGATTGTCAAATGTCAGGGTTCTCCAACCGGTCGAGCCCGGTGAAAAAGTATGTGCATTGACGACATTTGTCAAGGCAGCGGTATTGTGTGCAGATGCGTCAGTGGCGGTAGTATGTCCCAGTTTAACTTCATAATTGACCAGGTTTCCCGTTGCAATTTCTGATACGTCATAAGCCATTGATATGATATTGCCTGCAAATCCTCCTGCATCGGTAATTTCCGTTGCTGTTATTACCCACTGGATTCTTCTGCTTTCCCAGTAATAGTTCGTGGGCCCAATTCCCGTAGTACCACTTTGCAATACTTGTGTTCCGATAGTAATGGTCTGTCCCCACGAGCTTCCCGCCCAGAGGACCAGGGCGATGATTAAAGTAATCAGTCGTTTCATAATGTAGGGTTTTTGATTTATTGATAATTTTTTGTTTTGTCAATATTCTTTAAACCAGCTGCTTACATAGCAACTGCATGAAAAGTCAGGGGCCTGCGCGGAAAAAAGAGAGGTTTGGCTTGTTAATCATGACCTGGGCTTTTTCCACTAATAGTCAAATAATAGGATATATTTTGATGTGTTAACAATATATTAAAATAAGATAGTTAATTTGGAAATGTTCTAAATAATTGGCGGTTATTATGTTGAAAGAGGGACCCGTTAACCATCTGCACCAGCGCTCACAACCCCCCAAACCCTCTCCACCGGCACTGGCGCCATGATGCTGATCAACTCCCCGCTCACCGGGTGCGTGAATTCCACCAGCCGCGAATGCAGGTGAATGCTGCCGTCGGGGTTGCTCCGGGGATAACCGTATTTGAGATCGCCTTTAATAGCCATGCCGATGTGCGCCAGCTGCGCCCGGATCTGGTGATGCCGCCCCGTGAGCAGTTCTACCTCCAGCAGTTGATAACGATCCGACTGCCCGATCACTTTGTACTTCAGCTCCGCCTTCAGCCGCCCCGGGCCCGGCAGGTCGTAAACATAGGATTTGTTCTGCGATTCGTTCTTTTTGAGGTAGTGAATCAGATGGGTATAAGTTTCTGGTTCCTGGTTCCGGGTTCCGGATTCATGAAGCTGACAGCCGACTGCCGACCGCCGACCGCTCACCGCCCAATACACCTTCCGCACCTCCCGCTTCTGCAACATCGCATTCATACGCGACAAAGCCTTGCCGGTCCGCGCAAAAACAATCGCGCCGCTCACCGGCCGGTCCAAACGGTGCACCACGCCTAAAAAAACATTCCCGGGCTTGTGGTATTTCTCTTTCAGGTAACGCTTCAACGACTCAGCCATCGGCTCATCGCCCGTTTTGTCACCCTGCACGATCTCACCGGGTAGCTTGTTGACTACTAATAGATGGTTGTCTTCGTGTAAGATGTTGTAATTCATTGACATTCATTGACATTCGCTCGCTACGCTCGCGACATTAAGTTGACATTAAATGTCCATCAATGTCACGAGGCGTGCAGCGCCGAATAAATGTCCACCTAATGTCACGAGCGCAGCGAGTAAATGTCTGTTAATATTGCTCCCTTTCATTCGGGAAGTCCACCGACTTTACATCGTCAATATATGCCTGCACGGAGCCTTTGATCTCTTCGTTGAGGTTGTGGTACCTGCGGAGGAATCTCGGGGAGAATTTCTGGTTGATACCGAGCATGTCATGCAAAACCAGCACCTGGCCGTCGACATGCGGGCCGGCGCCGATCCCGATCGTGGGGATACGGATCATCCCGGTAACCTCTTTCGCCAGTTTGGCCGGAATCTTTTCGAGCACAATCGCGAAACATCCCGCTTCCTCCAGCAGGCTGGCGTCGCGCTTCAGCTTTTCGGCCTCCGCTTCCTCCGTGGCCCTCACGATGTAAGTCCCGAACTTGTTGATCGATTGCGGCGTCAGGCCCAGGTGGCCCATCACCGGTATGCCGGCCGATAAAATGCGGTCGACCGACTCCAGTATCTCTTTGCCTCCTTCGATCTTCACCGCATTGGCCCCCGATTCCTTCATGATACGGATGGCGGAATGCAGCGCCTCTTTCGAATTGCCCTGGTAGGTGCCAAACGGCAGGTCCACCACCACCAGCGCCCGCCGCACGGCCCGCATCACCGACGAAGCATGATAGATCATCTGATCGAGCGTGATCGGCAAGGTAGTGGTGTGACCCGCCATCACATTCGAAGCTGAATCGCCGACAAGCACCACGTCAATACCCGCTTCGTCAAGAATGGCTGCAAAGGAATAATCATAAGCCGTCAGCATCGCGATCTTCTCCCCCTTCAGCTTCATCTCCTGCAACACATGCGTGGTGATCTTGGCATATTTTCTGGACTCGGATTGCATAATTTCGGTTTTTCTGTGTTATATCAATGCAAAGTTAACAAGATTTATTTCGGGATAATAGTTTAATTTTGCGGACTGAAAACAGGAGACAGAAGTCAGAAGACAGGAACCAGGAACAAGAAACAAGAAACAAGAAACAAGAAACAAGAAACAAGAAACAAGAAACAAGAAACAAGAAACAAGAAACAAGAAACAAGAAACAAGAAACAAAAAACAAGAAACAAAAAACAAGAAACAAGAAACAAGAAACAAGAAACAAAAAACAAGAAACAAGAAACAAAAAACAAAAAACAAGAAACAAGAAACAAGAAACAAGAAACATGAAACCGTTCCTCACTTTTTTCACGGTATTACCATTGCTTATCGTCACTCCCGGATGTGAAGAGGATTTCGACATGAACGCCCCGTACCAGGACATCACGGTGGTTTTCGGCCTGGTTGATCCGAGTGAAGACACGATCTTCCTTAAAATCAACAAGGCTTTCCTGGGCGAGGGAAATGCCCTGATCATGGCCCAGATACAGGATTCGAGCAGCTATGTCAACGGCCTGCAGGCTGTGATCGAGGAGTGGGAGAATAATACTATGATGAGATCCTATACCATGGATACCATTACGATCAAGGATAAGGAAAGCGGGATTTTCTACAATCCTTTCCAGATCATTTACTATACGCCTTATCAGCCCAATACGTCCAGGGAGTACCGGCTTAAGATCCAGGTGAAAGATAAGGAAGTTACCGGTAAGACCACGCTGGTCCGCAACTTTTCGATCATCCGGCCCAGCGCGGGATCGGCATTCATTATGTTCAAGCCGGGCAACGAAGGGGAGGTGAGATGGAATTCGGCCCTCAATGGCAGGAGGTATGAGGTAATGATCCGCTTCAAATACAAGGAGGTTTTCCTCGACAGCCCGGATACGGTTTTCCGGAATATAGACTGGGCGATGGGTACACGAAAATCGATCAACACCAGTGGCGGGGAAGAGATGTTTATCCAATATAAGAATAATAGTTTTTACGCTATAATTAATAACCGGGTCCCTTATGAAGATCCGGCCAAGGAGGCCAGGGTTGCCGCCCGTTATACAAACAACGTCGATTTCTTTGTTGCCGTTGCCGCCGAGGAACTGAATACCTACATGGAGGTCAATGAGCCCTCCAACAGCATCATCCAGGACAGGCCCGATTTTACCAATATCACCAATGGCCTCGGCATCTTTTCCAGCCGCTACCTGAATATCCGGGAGAAAAAGATCCATCCCGAGACCTTACAGGATATCCGCACACTGGCTCCCGAACTCAAATTTGTCTATTAAGTCCCGATTGTTTCCTGACGTTTTGGCAGAAGTTGGCAAATGGCATAATCATTGAATGCCATTATTAAACTTTTAACAATTATTCATCTGTTAATCTAAAATATTTATGGGAAAGATTATTGGCATTGACCTTGGAACGACCAATTCCTGTGTAGCAGTGATGGAAGGGAACGAGCCTGTGGTAATCCCCAACAGCGAGGGAAGAAGGACCACTCCCTCCATCGTTGCTTTTACTGAAAATAACGAAAGAAAGATCGGCGATCCCGCCAAACGGCAAGCGATCACCAACCCCAAACGGACAGTCTATTCGATCAAGAGAATGATGGGAGAGACCTTTGACCGCGTGGCAACGGAGATAGCCAGGGTGACCTATGAAGTGGTCCGTGGCGATAACAATACGCCGCGTGTCAAGATCGAAGACCGCTTTTATTCACCCCAGGAGATATCGGCCATGGTGCTGCAAAAGATGAAGAAGACTGCCGAGGATTACCTTGGACAGACCGTGACGGAGGCCGTGATCACAGTCCCGGCATATTTCAGCGATTCGCAGCGCCAGGCTACCAAAGAAGCCGGTGAAATTGCCGGCCTGAAGGTGCGGCGGATTATCAATGAGCCGACAGCCGCGGCGCTGGCCTATGGGCTCGACAAGAAAAGCTCGGATGTGAAAGTGGCCGTTTTCGACCTCGGCGGCGGTACTTTTGACATATCTATCCTGGAGCTGGGTGAAGGCGTTTTTGAAGTGAAATCGACCAACGGAAATACCCACCTGGGCGGTGACGACTTTGACCATACGGTGATCGACTGGCTGGCTGATGAATTTAAGAAAGATGAAGGGCTTGATCTGCGGAAAGATCCCATGGCGCTGCAGCGTTTGAAAGAGGCTGCTGAAAAAGCCAAGATCGAGCTTTCAAGCTCAACGGAAACAGAGATCAACCTGCCTTACATCATGCCGGTCGACGGTGTGCCGAAGCACCTCGTCAGGAAGCTCACGCGGGCAAAATTTGAACAACTGATCGATAAGTATGTGCAGATGACCATTGGGCCCTGCCGCCAGGCTTTGAAAGATGCCGGGCTGAAGGCTGAAGATATCAACGAGGTGATCCTGGTGGGCGGTTCCACCCGCGTGCCGGTGATCCAGAAAATGGTGAAGGAATTTTTTGGCAAAGAGCCCTCGAAAGGGGTTAATCCCGATGAAGTGGTAGCCATCGGCGCTGCTATCCAGGGTGGTGTGCTGACCGGAGAGGTGAAGGACGTTTTGCTGCTTGATGTAACGCCACTTTCGCTCGGTATCGAAACACTGGGCGGAGTGTTCACCAGGCTGATCGAATCGAACACCACCATTCCGACCAAAAAATCGGAGACTTTTTCCACTGCTTCCGACAGCCAGACCTCTGTGGAGATCCATGTGCTGCAGGGAGAACGCCCCATGGCAGCGCAGAACAAGAGCATCGGGCGTTTCCACCTCGACGGCATCCCGCCGGCCCCGCGCGGAATACCGCAGGTCGAGGTAACCTTCGATATCGACGCCAACGGAATCCTGAATGTCTCAGCCAAGGATAAGGCCACCGGCCGCTCCCAGCAGATACGCATCGAAGCCTCTTCCGGACTAAGCCAGAATGAGATCGACCGTATGAAGCGCGAAGCCCAGGAAAATGCCGATACCGATAAACAAGCCAGGGAACGTGTCGATAAACTCAATGCAGCCGATGCACTCATCTTCCAGACTGAAAAACAGCTCAAGGAATACGGCGATAAGATCCCTGCCGGTGTAAAAGGGGACCTGGAAACGGCTTTGAACCAGCTCAAGGAAGCACATAAGAGCCAGGATCTTGCTGCCGTGGATACCGCCATGAACAACCTCAATGATAAGTGGCAGAAGGCCAGCACCGAAATGTACCAGGGCACAAAGCCGGGACAGGAGCAGACAGGCCAGCCCCCGCACGAAGGGCCCGGCCCCGGAACCGATGCTAAACCTGATGGCGAAGTGACAGATGTCGATTTCGAAGAGGTGAAATAAGCCGTCGGTTCGAATACACTGTAAAGCTGACAGTAATGCTCCGACGACTAAAGCCGTCGGTTCCTACCTGTGTAAGAACCAACGGCTTTAGTCGTTGGAGCACGACCTGATTTTTTGTAACATACTCGGAACCAACGGCTTTAGTCGTTGGAGTACGAAAAAAACAGAACCAACGGCTTTAGTCGTTGGAGCACGACCTGATTTTTTGTAACATACTCGGAACCAACGGCTTTAGTCGTTGGAGAATGACTCTTATCAGCTTTAGTTATTATTAAGAATATACTCCCATAATATTAACTTTGTACATGTCGTTTGCATGTTGATGAAGCAGATTTTTGCCATAGGTTTTCTGTTATTTGTTTTATCCGGTCACGCCCAGCCCGGTGTGATCCGGATTGAATTGGATGCGGCCCTGAATAGCGATATATACAAGCTCGTACCATGCGGTGAAAAGGGTGTGCTGGTCTTCTATGAAACAAAGGATTTCGCCGGCGAAGGGAGTAAAAACTGGTTCTTCCGCTTTTTGGACAGAAACCTGCAAGAGCGCTGGCAGACATTGATCCCTGTGATCAACGGCGCCGATTACCAGCAGTACATATTTTCAGATTCGCTGATTTACCTGGCATTCCTGAATACAGGAAGAACCAGGGCCGGCACTGAAAATTTCCAGGCCCTGATCATCGATTTGGTAAACGGGATATCTTATGAAACAAAGGCCTCACTGCCCGGGGAAAGCAGTCTGAAAAAAATGGTGGTGCACCAGAACACAGCCTACCTGGGCCTGAACCTGAAAAGTGAACAGGCTGCCATCTATACCGTGACACTGAGAACGGGAGAGGTCAACCCTTTCAACATTGTAATCCCGGATCAGAATTTCATCGAAGACCTGGCCTATGACCCTCATAATAAACAATTAATAGGTGTTTTCAGCAATTTCCTCTCCCGTAGGCAGTACAAAATGTACATGGTATCACTTACACCCGAAGGCAATTATCAATATGACGAAGAGATACGGGCGGTATTGGATGGAAAATACCTGAATACCGCCAGGATCTACCCGCTGGAAGGATCAAAATTCATGATGATAGGCGCTTATGGAAGTCTTTCGGCAAAGATTCCGACAGGTACGGAATATTTCGGCATTGAATCGGCCGGCGTATTCGTCACCATGCTGGAAAACCGGAAGCAGTCTTTTATGAACTATTTCAATTTCATGGAGTTCACCAACCTCAGGGCGGGTGTGAGCGCCCGTGATTTTTACCGCTTGCAGAGAAGGAAGCCGAAGGAAACGTCGGAATACTCCTTAAATTATGAATTGCTGATGCATGATGCCGAATTGTATGACAGCAATTATGTAATCATGATGGAGGCTTTTTATCCTGAGTTCAGAACGGTCAGTGATATTGCCTATGATTACTGGGGACGACCGGTAACGAATACCTATACGGTCTTCGACGGTTACCGTTTTTTCAATGCTATCCTGGCCGCTTTCAATACTGACGGTGAGCTTCTATGGGATAACAGCCTGGAGATGAACCTTGTCCCGATAAGCCGCAAGCTGACCAGGGCATCTTATTTTTTCGATGGAAAGCCTGTGGTATTGTTTTACAACGACGGCTTGCGGATCTATTACAGGGTGTGCTTTGAAAGTGGCGAACTGGAACCCTTCTCCAGGATGGACCTGGCAACATTGGAACTGGGCGACAGGATCACCGCAACCGGACTGAACCAGCTATACCATTGGTATGACCAGTATTTCCTGGCCTATGGTTATCATACGATCCAGAATAACAGGATTGCAGGAAGAAGCCAGCGGACGGTGTTTTACATCAACAAGATTTCCCTTGAATAGCCGCTATTCCGAAAAGCTCCGCCTGACGGGCCTGTTAGTGGACTTCCTCCTGCATTCCTCCACCCGTTACAATATACACTCTCCCTATCTCTATTCATTGATCGACCAGGTTATTTGTGATCAAAACCGAATACCTGAGATAGCTCCGGTGGAGCTGTTGCGCCGGCAATGTCTGCGGAGCGATGAGGTGATCCTGAAGACTGATTATGGGGCGGGTGCTGTTGCACAGGAAAAGCAGACCTACCCGGTTAAGCTCAGCGCCCTGGCTGGTAAGTCCCTGACAAAGCCGTCAAAAGCGAGGCGTTTGTTTCGGCTGGCGCGTTTCCTCAGGGCCGGAAGGATACTTGAAATCGGGACTTCACTGGGGATCACCACAGCTTACCTGGCGCTGTCGGACCGGAATGTAAATGTGGTTACCCTTGAGGGCTGCCCCGAACTGAGCCGGAAGGCAAAGGAACATTTTCTTCAGCTTGGACTGCATAATGTGGAACTGCTGACCGGGCCATTCAGTGAGACCCTCGTGCCGGCATTGCACCGCCTCGGCAAGGTCGACCTGGTCTATATCGATGGCCATCACCGCGGAAACGCGATGCTGGATTATTTCGATCAGTGCCTGCCATTCACAACCAATGAGACGGTCATTGTTTTTGACGATATCCGGTTCTCACTTGATATGGAGAAGGCATGGAAAACCGTTTGCCAAAGGCAGGAGGTCAGGGCCAGCTTTGATTTTTTCAACGCCGGATGGGTTTTATTCAGGAAAGAATTATCCCGTCAGCATTTCAGGCTGCGGTATTTCTAAATGTTTTATACATTTGTCTGTTTCAATGCAAAGGCTATGAACAATGAAGTGATCAGGCTGGTTGATATTACCCGGCATTTCAAGGTAGGCATGGAGGTGGTCAGGGCGCTTCGCGGTGTGACCACCGTGATCGGAAAAAATGAATTCGTGGCATTGATGGGCCCCTCCGGATCAGGAAAATCGACCCTGATGAACCTGCTGGGCTGCCTGGATACGCCTACCTCCGGACAGTACTTTCTCAGCGGAAACGATGTCAGCAAACTGAACGATAACGAGCTGGCGGAGATCAGGAACAAGGAGATCGGTTTTATTTTCCAGACCTTTAACCTGCTGCCGCGATCCACCGCCCTGGAGAACGTGATGCTGCCGCTGGTTTATGCCGGCATCGGCAAAGCAGAAAGGATCAGGCTTGCTGAAAAGGCGCTCGATGCGGTTGGGCTTAGCGACCGGATGAGCCATAAACCCAATGAGTTATCTGGCGGGCAACGGCAGCGCGTTGCCACTGCACGGGCGCTCGTCAATAACCCATCCCTGATTTTGGCCGACGAACCTACCGGTAACCTTGATTCAAAGACCTCCCTGGAGATCATGGGACTGCTTCATGACATTCACAGGGCAGGCAATACGATCATCGTGGTTACCCATGAAGAATCGATTGCCCGCTATGCGCAACGCATCATCCGGCTGATTGACGGGGAGGTCGAAACCGATGAAAGAAACACGGATATTTAAAACCATGACGTCGTTGAAAATATATACCAAAACCGGTGACAAAGGGGAGACTTCGCTGATCGGCGGTACCCGGGTGCCTAAATTTCATCCGCGCATTGAAGCTTACGGCACGATCGATGAGCTGAACTCATTTATCGGCCTGATCCGTGACCATGATATCGGTCAGCATTTCAAAGACGTCTTGCTGGAGATACAGGACAGGCTTTTCACGGCAGAATCTTTGATTGCCTTAGACCCGGATGCCGGTTCACAGGTGAAGCTGCCGCCATTGCACGATACTGACATCACTTTTCTCGAACAGGAAATAGACAGGATGAACGAAGCGCTGCCTGATCTGAAATCATTTATCCTGCCGGGCGGGCACCCGGTGGTTTCATACTGCCATGTGGCCCGCTGTGTCTGCCGTCGTGCCGAACGCCATGTTATACGCCTTTCCCAGGCACAACCCGTCGAGCCAAAGGTTATTCAGTACCTCAACCGGCTGGCAGATTACCTGTTCGTTTTAGCCCGCCGCCTGGCAAAAGACCTGAATGTTGATGAAACTCTCTGGAAAGCAAGGTTTTAAAGATTATTTTTCGAGATTTGAAAACTACTTGACTTTGTGTTAAAATAGTATATTTTTGCAAAAAATTAACCCTTAAACTTTAATGCTATGTACTGGACGCTGGAATTGGCATCAAAGCTGGAAGACGCTCCCTGGCCTTGTACAAAAGAGGAGCTGATCGATTGGTGCATCCGTTCAGGTGCTGCCGCTGAGGTGATTGAAAATCTCAGAGAACTGGAAGACGAGGGGGATATCTATGAGAGCATAGAGGATATCTGGCCCGACTATCCGACAAAGGAAGATTTTTTCTTCCATGAAGATGAGTATTGATTACAGGATTTCTTTCAGGAAAACATAGCAGGCTGCCCAAAACGGG
>JAHYJL010000053.1 GCA_019429045.1 Bacteroidales bacterium | reverse complement strand
GGCCAAGTTGGAGAACCTCTGGTTGCGCTGGGGCGCCCTGCTGCATGATATTGCCAAACCAAGAACCAAAAAATTCGACCCTGAAGTTGGCTGGACCTTTCACGCCCATGAGTTCATCGGGGCGAAAATGATCCCGAAGCTGTTCCATAAATACAAGATGCCGGTCGATGAACGGATGCGGTACGTGCAAAAATTAGTGCTGCTGCACCTCAGGCCCATCGTGCTATCGCAGGAGGAGGTCACCGATTCGGCTGTCCGGCGCCTGCTCTTCGATGCGGGTGATGATATCGACGATCTGATGCTGCTCTGTGAAGCCGATATCACCTCAAAAAACCCGGAGAAGGTAAAGCGCTACATGAAGAATTTCGAGCTCGTCCGCGATAAGCTGGTGGAAGTGGAGCTGAAAGACCGGGTTCGGAACTGGCAGCCTCCCATCAGCGGGGAGCTGATCATGGAAACCTTTGGCATTCCGCCAGGGAAAGACGTGGGAACAATTAAAAACGCTATCCGGGAAGCGATCCTCGACGGGATCATCCATAATGAATTTGATGAAGCATATGCGCTGATGCTGAAGGAAGGCGAAAAGCTGGGGCTTAAGAAATGTTGAATTTTGAATTTTGAATTTTGAATTTGTTTGGAATTTGGTGCTTGTAATTTGGAATTTTTAATTGTTATCCTTGGTCCGACGGCTGCCGGTAAAACGGATATGGCCATCCGGCTGGCGGAATGGTTGGGAACTGAGATTGTTTCAGCCGATTCGCGGCAGTTTTACCGGGAGATGAAGATCGGTACCGCACGGCCCGGAAAAGAACAGATGGCCAGGGTGAAGCATCATTTTGCCGGCCATGTTTCCGTGCTGGAACCGTATAATATCGCCCGCTATGAGCGGGAGGTGCTCGATTTACTTCCCGATCTCTTTCAAAAGAACCGTATTGTCGTTTTAACCGGCGGGTCAGGGCTTTATATTGATGCTGTCTGCCGGGGGATTGATGTGATGCCGGACCAGGACCCTTTGATCCGTGAGGAACTGGAAGATATTTATAGAAAATCGGGCATCGGTTATCTTCAGCTGGAACTATTGAAGCTGGATCCGGAGTATTACCGGGAGGTGGACCTGAATAACGCAGCCCGTCTGATCAGGGCACTGGAGGTTTGTCGCATCACCGGGAAGCCTTATTCATCGTTCAGGAAAAACAAGCCCAAACCCAGGGATTTCCAATGTGTCAAAATTGGCCTTGATTTACCCAGGCAGGCACTGGTTGAAAGGATAAACCGGAGAGTGGAAGATATGATGGCCCTGGGGCTGTTGGAAGAAGTGAAATCGCTGCTTCCGTTCAGGCATCTGCAAACATTAAATACCGTAGGATATAAAGAATTGTTCGATTACCTGGAAGGAAATTGTACCCTGGAGGAAGCTATTGAAAACATCAAAACCAATACCCGCAGGTATGCCAAACGGCAAATGACCTGGTTTCGTAAAGATCATTCTATCAAATGGTTCCACCCCGGTCATTGGGAAGAAATCCGGCAATTTGTTGCCGAACGATGTAGATCATAATAAGTGGTACTCCGTAATTCCTGCAATAGGGGATTGCATAATCTTGACCACCTGCATTTTATGTGCTGAAGCCACTTCTTCAAATATATCCTTATAATGATAACCGACAGAGCCAACGACACCGAGTGGCTTATGGCGGTAATGGGTGTAGCGGGTGACCTGCTCTGTGAAAAAATCTTCAAAATTCTTGCGGACCAGCTCTTTCATGAATGGATCTTCAACCAGACCTGCAATAAAAGAAGAGAAAGAAGAAAGAAAACGATTTGGGTGTGGCTTCTTATAAACCGCATCCAGGATATTTTCCAGTGAGTAACCATATTCATCATCAAATGCTTTGCGGATATGTTCGGGCATGCGTCCGCGAAGGAATTCTGTCAACATCAGTTTTCCAAGGTAGGCTCCGCTTCCTTCGTCCCCGAAAAAATAACCCAGGGAGGTTACATTTTCAAGGATTTCCTGTCCATTGTAAAGACATGAATTGGACCCTGTACCCAGGATGCAGGCAATGCCATCCTGGTGTCCGAACAGCGCCCTGGCAGCGCCGAGCAGGTCATGCATGATCTCCAGGTCGGCCTGTGGAAATATCGGTTTTAAAACATCTTCCACAATGCCGCACTTGATGACAGTTGAGCAGCCGGCGCCGTAATAATAAACTTGTCTGACAAATTCATAGTTGATATAAGGCAACAGGTCTTTTTCCACGGTATTTTTCAGGATATCGGGTTCCATGACATAGGGATTGAACCCGGTAGTTTCGACCGGATTGGAAAGCAATCTGTCATGGATCGTAACCCACTGTATTTTCGTTGCCCCGGCGTCGGCGATTAATATCATTCAGTGATTTTTTTCAAAGATAAAAAAAAGATGCAAATAAGGGCGCCCCGGGTTGCCGGGGTTCCTTAATCCCTGGCAAAGTGCAAGCAGTGAGGATTTGTTTCCCGGATGCGCCCTGTATAAAAAATCAGGATTCTGATTTATTAACAAACAATTGCGTTGTTTCGTATTTGACGACTACGATTTTATCGCCCTTTTCAATATAGCCTGATAAAGCCGTTGCATCGAAAATATCGTTGCCGATCTTCACTTTTCCGGAAGGCCGCAGCATGGTGTGCGCCATACCGGTCTGACCGATCATTTCCTGGTAATGCCTGTCGGATGAGGTGTAACCGTCGGATGATACCATGGTAGTGTCCAGGGCCAGGGTGCCGAAAAGTTTGTTTTGTGTAAAAAGGGAACGTGTCAGGAAATAGGACAGGACGATGGACAGGAATATCGAAATGATCACAAGAAATAAGGAGGAAACGATGCTGCTGAAATCGACAGGCCTGAAGTCGAAGCCGACATTATCCACCAGGCTGAGCGTCAATCCGGCTATGATAAAAACAATGCCGGTAATCCCTGCCACCCCGAAACCCGGCAGGGCAAATATCTCCACGGCGATCAATACCACGCCGATGATGAACAGCAGTATCTCCCAGTGATCGGCCAGGCCTTCCAGGTAGAGCGGTGCAAAATACAACAGCGCAGCTATAACGGCTGCACCGAGCGGAAAGCCGATGCCGGGCGTCTGCAGCTCGAAATAGATGCCGCCAATGATGACCATGATGAGAATGCCGCTGACGATCGGGTGGATCAGGAAGCCGATCACCTTATCCATTGGTTTTAATTTTTGCTCGATGATTTCATATTCAGTTATACCTGCCAGTTCCAGGGCCCCTTTATAGTTATCTGTAATGCCTTCGCAGAAATTATTGGCCAGCGCTTCCGTAGCGGTAAAAGTGAGCACACTGCCCGAGTCAATGATCCCTTCTATCCTGATCCGCGGATCGACCATAGCTTGTGCAATGTTGGGATCCCTGCCTTTGGCTTCGGCGGTGGAGCGCATCATCGCCCGCATGTACGACTGGTACTTGTCGGGAACTACCTGACCGCTCTGGTCGACCACGGTAGCTGCACCGATGGTTGAACCCGGTGTCATGTAAATGCTGTCGCAGGCAATGGCGATCAGCGCTCCGGCAGAAGCGGCATTGTGGTTGATGAATATGTAAACCGGAATGGGCGAGTCAAGGATCTTGGTGCGGATCGAATCGGCCGATTCCAGCATGCCGCCGTAGGTGCTCATCTCGATCAATACCAGGTCGGCCTTCTTTGCCACAGCTTCTTCAATCGCTAACTTGGTCGACCGCCACACAGGAGGTGCAATTTCTTTTTTAATATCGAATTTGTAGATCAACACCTTGTCGCGCCTGACAGTGTCAGCATCACTGGCATTCAGGCTGTTGAACGATAAGCTGCCAGCCAGGATCAGGCAGGCAGTCCGGCAGATTAGGCGAATATAAGTTGACATGTTCATGACTTAATTTTTATTAAAGTATTTTCCGATAACCCCGATCATTTCATTATGGATCAGGGTATTGCTTGCAACCAGGGACTGGCCGAAAAGGAAGTCCTGTCCGCCAAAGAAATCAGTGACATGCCCTCCGGCCTGCCGGATGATGAGTGAACCGGCCGCCACATCCCAGGGGTTCAGCCCTATCTCGTAAAAACCTTCGAACCGTCCCGCCGCCACATAGGCCAGGTCAGTGGCCGCCGATCCCAGCCGCCGCAAATCCTGCGTTCGCTGCAGGAATCCTTTTAAAAGCCCGATGTAAGGTTCAAGAACATCATCCCGCTTGTAAGGAAACCCGGTGACAATCAAACTGTTTTGCAATGTTTCGGCTGATGAAACATTGATCACCCTCTCATTCAGAAACGCATGGCTACCTTTCCATGCATAAAAACATTCATCCCTGTTCGGTTCGTATACAACGCCGGCAACGACCTGTTTCTCCACCATCAAAGCAATGCTGATGGCGAAGAGCGGAATGCCGTGAATGTAATTGGTGGTACCATCCAGCGGATCGATGATCCAGATGACTTCGCCGTCAGACTGCCCCCCGGTTCCTTCTTCTGCCAGAAACCCGCTGCCCGGAAGTATCCGGGAAAGTTCATCCACGATCAACTTTTCGGCATGCCGGTCGACATATGTCACGAAATTATGCTCTTCTTTCAATTCAATATCCCTGCCCCTGATCAGCCGCTGCTGTTCGAGCAGATAATGGCCTGTGCTTCTGCCAATATCACATACTTTCAGGGTTATACTTTCCAGATCCATCTTATTTTCGTTTGATCAATACTTTCAGATGATACCACCTGATAATGAAAATGCCAGCGATCCCGGTCAGGATCAGCAGGATGGCGATGACCGAGGATTGTGTCGTCTCTATCCCAAAGATTTCATACCTTTTATTTACCCTGATCTGTTCGATAAAAAACCTTGCAGTCCCGTTCATAATGAGGTAAGTGCAAAAGAGGGTGCCGGGAAGGCTGAATTTTTTACGGATCGACCAGAGAATTATGAAAAAGATGAATGCAATGGTTGTTTCATAAAAAGGGGTGGGGAAAACCGGCTGCCCGAGTATATGGCAATGGCTTCCTTCACACCCGGGCATGAGTATCCCTTCGTTGATCACGTTGTGTGGATACCGGAACGCCCACATCCAGTCAGGCAGGAAACCAAGCCATTCGGGTTTAGGCGCCGTGTTTTCAACTCCCCAGCAACCATCACCTGATAACTGGCATCCGATCCGGCCTATGCCATATGCCAGCATGAGGGCCGGCGCTACCACATCGGCATTTACCCGCCAGGGGATTTTGTTACGTTCAACATAAACAGAAACTGCCACGGCAGCAACGATAAGCCCACCATAGAAAGTGAGCCCGCTGAATGAAAATAGGGTACGAACCGGCTCCCTGTACAACTGGTCAAGGTTCTCCGCCACATCGAAGATCTTAGACCCGATGATCCCGAAAATTGCCGCCACCAGCAGAATATTGCCGGCAAGCTGGTGAGGGTGCACCAATTCTTTGACCTTCTCAGGCTTTGCAAGCTTCTTTTTATGCTTTTCCCACCATGCCAGCGCCGTTGCTACGGCTGCCAGCACCAATCCTCCCACCCAGCTTCCCTCACCCGAGAGAATGAAATCCTGCGGGTTTTCGGCAAAATTGTTGTAATTGATGATAATTCCGACCAGTTTGTACCCCAGAACAAAACTAACCAGGGCAGTGACAGTCAATTCCCGCATTGTTGCCGGCTCGCCCTTTATTCTTGTTTTTTCTATAGGATGCAGTATTTTCTCCTTTTCTTTTCTCTTAAGCTCAAAATACATCACAACAGCTGCCGAAAGAAATGCCAGCGCCACGAAAAAACCATAGGTTTGTATCGGTAAAGTAATCTGAATTCCGAAAATATCATTCAGCAAATCGCTGAGTCGTGGATACATGAAGGTCTTTTTTAAGGGATGACCAGAAAAACTGCCTGTTCACAAAAATAACAAGCTTTTTCGTACCTGTTCCCGAATAATAAGTTTTTATCTTTGTAAAGCTATACAAAAGATGAATTTATGATACAACGAATTCAAACACTGTTTCTTTTCATTGCATTTGTTGCCAGCGTTTGCCTGTTCTTTTTTCCCCTGGCAGGCATCTATTCGGCAACTGTCGCCTATAAGTTTTACATTTATGAGTTGCGCAATATGGTCCCGGATGAAGTATCAGCATTCTCTTTTATGACCGTATTGCCATTGTTTTTGCTCAATATCCTTGCAGGTGCGCTGTCCCTCATCAGCATTTTCCTTTATAAAAACAGGGTCAGGCAGATGAAGCTGGTCAGGCTGGCGATTTTCCTTGATGTGATCATGATTGCGCTGATTTTCTTTATATATGGTCAGATTATTGAGAGATCCCTGGGTGTGTCCCCCAATTACCTGGATGAGATCGGTGTCTACTTTCCCCTGATCATGCTCGTGTTTCTTTTGCTCGCTAACCGCTTCATTATCAAGGATGAAAGACTGGTTCGCTCAGCCGACCGGCTGCGTTAGGTCAGTTTGTTTGCAGCCGCCGCCGACAGAGGTCACTCTCGTTTAAGACAGGGTAAGGCGCTCTGTTCATTTTGATTTTGTTATTTTTGTAAAAAAGTCCTCTTGAATTTCAGGAAATATATTTGGTATATCCCGGTTTTACTGTTCAGTTTGTTATGTATCGCGGGTTGCGGAACCACCAGTAAGGTGAGTCTCAGGAACCTGTCTTTTGTTTATCAGCCTGAAAAACAATTTACCGATTTGCCGGCCATTGTTTATCATACTTCTGATTCGATATCCCTGTTTTTTGTGCATGTAAACTACGGTAACCTGTTGTATAAAAAAGATCCATATTCCGGTATTTATATATGCAGTTACAGGTTAAGCTATAAGTTAACCGGGGGTTATGATGCTGCTGAAATCTTCGAAGAATCCTCCCTGTATGCCAGCGACAGCATAAATTACGGGCGGAATGCAGGCGTGGTCCACAGCCTGGAATTCAGGGCAATATATCCGGGGAAATACTTGCTTGAGGTTACCCTGACAGATATAAACCGGCAGGATAATTTCACCCGCTTTGTAAGCGTTGACAAATCTACCATGCATGGCAGGCAGAATTTCCTTGCCATCGACAGTGACCGGCAACCCTTATTCAACGATTATTTGGGTGATGACCAGCCTTTCAGGATAATTGTTGATGAACCTGCCATTCACTTCTTGCATGTTAATTATTATAACCGGAAATTTCCGGTAGCCAGACCGCCTTATGCAGAAGACCGGGAGCCGGCTTTTCAGTATAAACCGGACAGTGTGTTTATTGTCCCATTATTTAATGGCGAATCCGAATGGCTTGAGCTGCCTGATCACGGTTTTTATCATTTCCGCGAGGATACTTCGCTGCGTGAAGGATTTACCATTTTCAGGTTCCCTGACAGCTATCCTGAACTGACAGTGGCCACCCAGCTTCGTGGGCCGCTGAGGTACATTACCTCCAGGAAGGAATTCGATTCATTGATGATATCTTCCAATGTAAAAGCTGCTGTTGATGAATTCTGGCTTAAGACGGCCAAAACCCCTGAGCGGGCCATGGTGCTGCTTCAGAAATATTATCAGCAGGTCGAAGAAGCAAACCGGTATTTCCATTCCTATCAAGAGGGATGGAAAACCGACCGTGGGCTTATCTATGTGGTGTTCGGAAAACCGACGTATGTTTACCGCGGGGATGGGATCGAAGAGTGGGTTTATGGCGAACCGCAAAACCGTAACTCGCTCCGGTTTACATTTATCCGGGTAATCAATCCTTTTACAGATAATGATTATATGCTGCTTCGTTCCCCGACCTTCAAGGACCCATGGTTTATCACCGTGCAAAGCTGGAGACGGTGACTCCTGTATATTTTAATAAAAATGGATAAAGAAAGTTTTATTTACGGGCTTCACCCTGTGGCAGAAGCCATAAAAAGCGGGAAAGAGATCGACAGGATATTCTTCCAAAAGGGATTACAGGGCTCATTTTCAGCTGAATTGCTCAACCTGGCCAAAAAGAATGACATTCCTTTCCAGTTTGTGCCAAAGGAGAAACTCGACCGGATCACCCGCAAGAACCACCAGGGAGTGATCGCACTGCTGTCGGGAATAAGCTACGAGGGATTGGAAAGCCTGGTGCCGCTGATATTTGAGCAGGGCAAAATCCCCTTTTTACTGATTCTCGACGGGATAACCGATGTGAGGAATTTTGGCGCTATTTGCCGGTCGGCGGAATGTGCCGGGGTTCATGGTATCGTGATCCCTATGACAGGCAGCGCACAGGTCAACGAGGAGGCTATCCGCACTTCGGCCGGCGCATTACTCAGGATACCGGTCTGCCGGGAAAAGTCGCTTCCCGGAGCGGCAGCATACTTGAAAGATTGCGGGATCAGGCTGGTAGGCGCGACCGAGCACGCCAGCACGCTGTTTTATGATGTGCCGTTCATCGAGCCGCTGGCCATCGTCATGGGATCGGAGGAGAAAGGCATCTCACGCGAACTGGCCGCCCGCCTTGATCACCTGGTGCAAATCCCGATGCAGGGCACTATTGCCTCGTTGAATGTATCCGTCGCGGCAGGGATACTGCTGTTCGAGGTGGTAAGGCAAAGAGCTTCGCTATTTCTTTAGCTGAGTTTATCCCGCAGAAATTTCCCTGTAAACGAGCTTTCCGATTTTACAAGATCTTCGGGAATGCCTTCGAAGACAATATATCCGCCCGCCTCACCGCCTTCCGGGCCCATGTCGATGATCCAGTCGGCGCATTTGATGATTTCCTGATTATGTTCGATCACGATGACGGAATGACCTTTTTCTATCAGCGCATTGAAAGCATCCATCAGTTTTCCGATATCATGGAAGTGAAGACCGGTGGTTGGTTCGTCGAAGATGAAAAGGGTGGGTTCCTGGCCTGATCCCTTGGAGAGAAAGAAAGCGAGTTTAATCCGCTGAGCCTCTCCGCCGCTGAGCGTGGATGATGACTGTCCCAGTTCGAGATAACCCAGCCCGACATCCTGCAAAGGCCTCAGTTTTTCCGTGATCCTGCGGCACGCTGCCAGGTGTGTTTTGGCGCTTCCGAAAAAGTCAATGGCCTGTTCAATAGTCATGCCCAGTATATCGACGATGCTTTTTCCCTGGAACTTCGCGTCCAGCACTTCATCCTTGAACCGTTTCCCTTCACATGCTTCGCAGGTGAGCTGCAGGTCAGCCATAAACTGCATCTCTATCCTAACGGTTCCTTCGCCTTCGCATTCTTCGCACCTTCCCCCGGGAATATTGAAAGAGAAATATCCCGGCTTGTATCCCCTCACTTTTGATATCTGCATGTCGGCATATAGGTTCCGTATTTCATCATATGCCTTAAGATAAGTGGCCGGGTTCGACCGGGATGAACGCCCGATCGGATGCTGGTCCACCATTTCAACATGGGAAATCCTTCTGATGTCGCCCGACAGGTGGGTAAAACGCCCGGTTCTGCCGTTGCTTCCGCCATGCATTTTGCGTAATGCATTAAATAAGATGTTCCTGACCAGGGATGATTTCCCTGAACCGCTGACCCCTGAAACAACTACCAGAACGTTCAACGGGAACCTGACGTCAAATCCTTTCAGATTGTTTTCACGGGCGCTGTGCACTTCTATGTATTCTTTCCATTTTCTTCGCTGCGCCGGCACCGGAATGCGCATGGATCTGCTGATATACCTGGCTGTAAGACTTTGCTGGCTTTGCATCATTTCATCGAAATTGCCGGAAAAGACGATTTCCCCTCCCTGTTTGCCGGCCAATGGCCCGATATCGATGATATGGTCAGCCGAGCGGATGATCTCTTCGTCGTGTTCAACCACAATGACGGAGTTTCCAATGTTTCGCAGGTTCTGAAGCACCCTGATCAGCCGGTGTGTGTCACGTGGATGCAACCCGATACTGGGCTCATCCAGGATATACATCGAGCCCACCAGGCTGCTGCCCAGGGACGTCGCCAGGTTGATGCGCTGCGACTCACCCCCTGAAAGCGATGACGATTGCCGGTTCAGGGATAAGTATCCCAGCCCGACATCTTCCAGGTATTGTAACCGGGTGGTGATCTCCAGCAACAGCCTTGCGGCCACTTTTTGCTCATATTCCGTCAGTTTGATCTGATGGAAAAATTCCAGCGCCCCGGCAACCGGCATCAGTAAAATATCGCTGATCGATTTACCGGCTATCTTTACATAATTGGCATCACTGCGGAGCCGGATGCCGTGACATTCCGGGCAGATGGTTTTACCCCGGTAACGTGACAGCATCACCCGGTACTGGATTTTATAGGATTGTTCTTCCAGGTGTATGAAAAATTCATTCAGCCCCCTGAAATAACTATTCCCCGACCATAGCAACTGCCGCTGTTCATCAGTGAGTTCGTGATAGGGCCTATGAATCGGAAAATCGAACCTGTATCCGTTCATCACCAGCTGATTTTTCCATTCACTCATCTTTTCACCTCTCCAGCTGGCAATGGCATCTTCATAAATCGAAAGACCTTTATCAGGCACTACCAAATCTTCATCGATGCCAATAATGTTACCGAACCCTTCGCATCTTTTACAAGCGCCATAAGGATTGTTAAAGCTGAAGAGGTTGACGGAAGGCTCTTCAAAACGGATGCCGTCAAGTTCAAACCGGCTCGAAAATACCTGGCGTTCAGTGTGATGATCATTTTCAGTTTCAACAATACAACTGCCGTCCCCTTCAAAGAAAGCAATCTGCACCGAGTCGGCTATCCGCGCCGGAAGGTCCTCATCCTTCTGATCAACGACAAAACGATCGATAAGAATCCGGATATCTTTATCAACTTTTAACTGGTCTTTCTCCGGCAATTCTTCAATCCTGGCATAACCCTCACTGGTTATCAGCCGATTAAACCCCTTTTGCAGCAATAAAGTCAGTTCGGTTGTTAAATCCCTCCCTTGTTTCCTGATAAGCGGGCACGATACAGAGACCTTTGAACCGTTGGAAAGTGCGATGATGAAATCTGTAACATCTGTCACTGAATGGCGCTTCACAGGTTTGCCGGAGATTGGTGAATAGGTGGTGCCTGTCCGTGCATATAAAAGTTTAATGTACTCGTAAATCTCGGTTGAGGTCGCAACAGTTGAGCGGGGGTTCCTGGTGTTTACCTTCTGCTCAATGGCAATGGCCGGTGAGATGCCTTTGATATACTCCACCCTGGGCTTGCTCATCCTGCCGAGAAACTGACGTGCGTAAGCGCTGAGGCTTTCCACGTAACGGCGCTGCCCGTCGGCATACAGCGTATCGAAAGCCAGGGATGACTTCCCGGAACCCGATAAACCTGTGATGACCACCAGCCGGTTACGCGGAATGGCTACATCCACGTTCTTCAGGTTGTGAACGCAGGCTCCCTTTACAAGGATATGCTTTTTGGGGTCTGAATGGCTGAAATCAGAGGCGGGCATGAATAATGATTGTGACTGCTGATGTTAAAAAAATGCAAAATTATGAATTATCACTTGCATTTATTTTTTTAATTTTTATATTTGCACTGAATTCGCAGTGCTTAAATGTAAACACAGGCGTTTTTTTTAATTGTCTTACCTAAAACAGGAGGAACATTATCGGTTAAATATCTACCCTTTTTTTACTAAATAACCTTAAAAAGGGAGGCACTATGAAAGTTGCCGTGATTAGCGATAAAGAGCTGATTAACAGATATTTAAGTGGTAATGAGCCAAGTCTCGAAAAGCTTATTCACCGACACAAACGCAAAGTTTTTGCTTACATTATGATGATCGTTAAAGACGATCAGCTGGCAGATGACATCTTCCAGGATACCTTTATAAAAGTGATCAATACGATTCGATCCGGCGCTTATAAAGAAGAAGGAAAATTCATCCAGTGGGTCATGCGGATTGCCCATAATCTGATTATCGACCATTTCCGGCGGGCTAAGCGCATCCCGGTGATGAACAATAATAGTGATGAATTTGATATTTTTGACATGGTACGGATCACCGACCCATCGATTGAGGAACAGATCATCACCGACCAGATCCACAGTGATTTGCGCTTGCTTATTGAGCTGCTGCCCAGTGAACAGAAAGAGGTGCTGATGATGCGGCATTATGCCAATATGAGCTTCAAGGATATCGCTGAGGCCACTGATGTCAGTATTAACACCGCGCTGGGGCGCATGCGGTATGCGCTGATCAACCTCCGGAAAATCATCCGGGAGAAAAATCTTGTCTTATCCGCCTGATCGTTTGATTTTTTTTTCAGACAATTAAAATAATCTAAAGGTTGCGGCCGTTAGCTATTCATGATAATGATGTCATGAAAATCTAGCCTATGGAAAGAACCCTTACCCTAAATGATTTGAAACATTATCTTCAGGAAGTTAACCATTTAGAGCAAAAAGCACGAAAGAACCCATTCAGTGTCGATGAGCCAGGGAAATCAGTAGTTAAAAACCTGCTAAATTATTCCAGCGCCCTGAATGTCCTGAAGACGAAAACGGCCGGGATCATATTTCAGCTGGCCAATTAAATGGAGTAAAACAGAATGGAGGATGTCTTAAAAAAAGAGGCATCCTCTATTTTTTTATCAACAGACCGGGTATATTTTTGCAAAAACCGGATTAATATAAAAGGGCAAATTGAAAAAAGCAGAACGGTTTCATAGATTCCTGGAATACTTTTCCGAAAACATGCCTTCGGCTGGGACAGAACTGATGTACCGGACCCCCTATGAATTGATCGTGGCGGTGATTTTATCAGCCCAATGCACCGATAAGCGGGTTAATATGATCACGCCTGTTTTTTTTCAAAGGTTCCCGACAGTGGAAAAGCTGGCGCAGTCCCGGCAGGAGGAAGTTTATGAATTGATCAAAAGTTGCTCTTATCCAAATAATAAAACAAAGCACCTGATGGGTATGGCTGAAATGGTGGTCAGGGAGTACAGTGGGCAGATCCCGGGGGATGTTGATCATCTGCAAAAGTTGCCGGGCGTGGGCCGAAAAACGGCGCATGTGGTTGCATCCGTCGTTTTCCGTCAACCCAAGTTGGCAGTAGATACCCATGTTTTCAGGGTTTCCGCCAGGATAGGGCTGACGACCGGGGCGAAAACCCCGCTCCAGTGTGAACGGCAGCTGGTAAAGCACATCCCTGAAGAAAAGATCATGCTGGCACACCACTGGTTGATCCTGCATGGAAGATATGTTTGCCAGGCCAGAAAACCCAAATGCAATGTGTGTGGCATCACCGGTTTCTGCCGCTATTTTGAAAAAGAGAGGGTTGGAAAGAAAATAAAATCGCCCCCCCGGATTGTTGGTAAAGCGTGATAAGTAAAGTTATGGGCCGAATGGCATTTTACTGAAATTGAATATATTTGTTTTCTTCATTAATCTTACAAATTTGATATATATGAAACTTAATGTGGGTGATAAAGCCCCTGTCATAAAAGCCGAAGACCAGTTTGGCAAAACGATAAACCTGGCGGATTTCGAAGGATCAAAGGTGATCCTTTACTTTTATCCGAAAGATAATACCCCCGGCTGCACAGCCGAAGCCTGTAACCTTCGCGACAATTACCAGCTGCTGCTGGAAAAAGGGTATAAGATCATCGGCATCAGCGCCGACAGTGCCGCATCGCACCAGAAGTTTACCGAGAAGCACCAGTTGCCGTTCCCGCTGATCCCGGATACTGACAAGGAAATTGTTAAAGCTTATGGCGTTTGGGGAAAGAAGAAATTTATGGGAAGGGAATATGATGGGATAAACAGGATGACTTTTATGATATCAGAAGAAGGTAAGATCCTCAAAATATTTGACAAAGTAGATACAAAAAACCATGCCGATCAAATACTGGCGGCAGTGTAGTAATTAATAACCAATAATTTTAAATTTATGGCCAGCGAAAACAACATAGACCAGATCAGGAAGGAAAAGATGAAAGCCCTGGAGATGACCCTGGGCAATATCGAGAAGCAATATGGCAAAGGGACGATCATGAAGCTGGGAGACACCCCCATTGAGAATATCCCGTTCATTCCGACGGGATCGATCGGCCTGGATGTAGCTTTAGGGATTGGCGGACTGCCGAGGGGAAGGGTGACCGAGATTTACGGTCCTGAATCCAGTGGTAAAACCACGCTTGCCATGCATGCCATTGCCGAAGCGCAGAAAAAGGGCGGTATTGCCGCTTTTATCGATGCCGAACATGCCTTTGACAGGTTTTATGCACAAAAACTTGGCATTGACGTTGACAACCTGTTAATTTCCCAACCCGATAACGGGGAGCAGGCGCTTGAAATAGTCGATAACCTGATCCGTTCGGGGGCGATCGATATCATTGTCATTGACTCTGTGGCTGCGCTTACCCCTAAGAGCGAAATTGAAGGGGAGATGGGGGAATCCAAAATGGGTTTGCAGGCGCGGCTCATGTCGCAGGCACTGCGAAAACTAACAGCCAACATTAGCAAGACCGGCTCATGCTGCATTTTCATAAACCAGCTCCGGGAGAAGATCGGTGTCATGTTTGGAAATCCCGAAACAACAACCGGTGGTAATGCGCTGAAATTCTATGCTTCGGTACGGATCGATATCAGAAAGATGAACCAGATCAAGGAGGGGGAAGAAACGACGGGAAACCGGGTTAAGGTGAAGGTGGTGAAAAACAAGGTAGCCCCGCCATTCAGAAGGGCTGAATTTGATATTATGTATGGTCAGGGAATTTCACGCACCGGCGAGATTATCGACATGGGTACCGATTTCGGGATCATCAAAAAAAGCGGATCATGGTTCAGTTACGGCGAAACAAAGCTGGGGCAGGGCAGGGATGCCGTTAAGAAACTGCTGACCGATAATCCCGAGCTGGCTGAAGAACTCGAGCAGAAGATCCGGGAGAAACTCCAGGAAGCTTAGATTTTCGGATTTTTCATAAAATAAACGTATAAGGATGTTGCGATATAAAATCATCCTGATGTCGCTTGTGGTTATCCTCATCACCGCATGCCAGAGCCATGAACAAAAGAAAGAGGTTTTGGTTGAGGCTGATCCTAAACCGGCAACAGAAATTGAGAACCTGAACATAAAAATCAGTAAAGATTCACTTAATCCGGATCTTTATTATCAACGGTCGAAATACTACACAGGCCAGCAGGATATCAACCTTGCGTTATCGGATATCAACCGGGCCATTGAACTGGATGACCGAAAATCCGCCTATTATGTTGCATTATCGGACATTTATCTTGCCATGGGGCGTATCCCCGGCTGCCTGGAGGCGCTGAAGAGGGCTGAAGAACTGGATCCTAACAATAATGAGGCCTTACTCAAACTAGCCGAAGTTTATCTTATCCTGAAAGAATTCCAGAATACATTTGAATATACCAAACGCGCACTCGACATGGACCGCATCAACCCGGTGGCACATTTTATCAGGGGATATGCATACATGGAGCTGGGTGATACAGCACTGGCAATACGAAATTTCCAGGTGGCAGCCGATCAGGATCAGCACTATTATAATGCTTATGTTGAACTGGGGATCCTGTATATGATTCAGAAGAATCCCCTGGCTACGGGATATTTGCAGACCGCTACGGCCATTGAACCCAACCGGAAGGATGCATACTACCTCCTTGGTCTGGCATACCAGGAGCAGGAGAATATCTCCAAAGCCGTTGAAACTTATGAGAAGGTCCTTGTGATTGCACCAGACTTTAAGGAGGCTCATTACAACCTGGGCTATCTTAATCTGGTTTATATCAATGATTTTGATGCTGCTATACACTATTTCAACCGGGCGATCGCACTCGATCAAAGTTACGTCGATGCCTATTTTAACAGGGGGTACAGTTATGAACTGATGGGGAATTTTGAAAATGCCCGGAAAGATTACCGGAAGGCCCTGAGCATCCATCCGAATTACGAGAATTCTATCATCGGGCTGAACAGGATCGACAGCCTGGAGGGGTTTTAGTTACTGGTTCCTGGTTCTTGGTTCTTGGTTCCTGGAACATTGGAACCCCAATCCCGAAGGGATTTCCGATAGTAGGAGGCTGTATCAGAAGTCGTTCCATACCATCTTTTTTGTGCTCCGACGGGTGAACCCGTTGGTGCAAGAATAATAAACGGCATACAACAATGTAAAAACGACTTCTGATACAGCCTCGAAAGATGGCGACCCCTGCAAATGCCAGTGCCGAAGGCACGGCTGATAGGCAAGGCGGTTTTAAGCCGCCGATGAAAAAGCAAATAATTCCCGGATTGCAATAACCGACGGGTTAACCCGTCGGTTAACGGTCTGATTAACAAAATAAAAGATTACCCTTGGGTTTTCATTCGTCCTTTCAGGACTGTGACAATGGGGGTTCCGCCCTCTTCCACGCCAATAAATTGGCGGGCTACTGTCAATTGTCCTTTCAGGACAAACATGAATGTCCACCTAATGTCCACCTAATGTCCACCTAATGTCCACCTAATGTCCACTTAATGTCGCGAGCGAAGCGAGCTAATGTCAATGAATGTCCACCTAATGTCGCCAGCGCCAGCGAGCTTTTTTATCTGAAGGTTGTGCCTAGGTTTGCGATGTATGCCATTCTTAGCATATGAAGACCTAACTCATTTAATACTCCTGTTTGGAAGTTAAGAACCCAACTTTTTATTCCTCCTCCGGTGTAGGGGTCGTTTGTGTTAGTGTATTGTTGATACATCTCCTCCAACATATAAACTGTGGATGTTCCCCAGTATGCGCTGTATGTGTGTCGCATTCTTATTTCGCCGTTAGGACTGTACAATGTTGTGAATTCTAGACCGTTTCCAGGGTTCATTCCTGATCTGAATGTTGTTGCGGCGGTTTGGTCGAAGTTGTTGTTTTGTTGCATCATTATGTATAGTGGGTCGTTCGTTGAGTATATTACGATGCTGGTATCTTTTGGTAGTAGTTTTGTGCCTTGGTTTAGGGTGAATGCGTCTAGTATGATTTGTCTTTTTTCTCTTGCTAGTTCCAGCCAGTCT
>JAHYJL010000052.1 GCA_019429045.1 Bacteroidales bacterium | reverse complement strand
TCCACCTTCGCTCCGACAATTTCCACGATACAGAAAAGAGAATATGCCGAAAAAAGGGATATTGAAGGTTTTATACGCCCTTACGATGTCCTGACGCTAAAAGATGATAAGATCAATGAGCAGGTTAAAAGTGAAAAAACGGGTTATGAAAAGGGGAAACTGCTGCCTACCGACCTGGGCACCCTGGTCAACCGTTTCCTGATGCAATATTTTAATAATATCATCGATTTTCAGTTCACAGCTACTGTGGAGAAAGAATTCGATGCCATTGCCCGCGGTGAAAAAGTCTGGCACGAAATGATCGAACAGTTTTACGGACCATTTCATCACCAGGTGCAGGAAACTGTTGAAAAAACGGGAAAATTCAGCGGGGAACGCCTGCTTGGCGCCGATCCTGCTTCCGGGAAGAATGTGTATGTTAAACTGGGCCGCTTCGGGCCTGTCGTCCAGATCGGTGAAACGGAAAGTGATGAAAAGCCCCGCTTTGCCGGTTTGCAAAAAGGAATGTCGATTGAAACCGTCACCCTGGAAGAGGTAATGGAACTGTTTAAATTCCCCCGGAACATCGGGGTTTATGAAGATGAAAACATGATGGTTTCCATTGGTAAGTTCGGGCCTTATGTCAAACATAAGAATCAATATTATTCCCTGACCAAACAGGATGATCCGATGCTGATCAACCAGGAAAGGGCCATTGAACTGATTGAATTGAAACGAAAGCAGGACCGGGAAAAGGTGATCATCCGGTTTCCGGAAAATGAAAAGATACAGGTGCTGAATGGCCGCTTTGGACCCTATATTTCCTTTGAAAAAGAGAACTTTAAGATTCCCAAAGGTACCGATCCGGCCTCTCTTTCTTATGATGATTGCCTTAAAATCATTGAAACCGCCAAAAAGAACCCGTCGAAAAAAATATTCCCCCGCCGTAAGAAATGATCGCGGCATTTGATGATTATTCCCGAATTCCGTTTATTTTTGGGCTGTCATTCGAAATAAATGGATCTATCGATTTTTTTTGACCCGGTTCATCTCAAGGGTTACCAATATGCTGAAAAGACGCACCGCAAGATGCTGGGCGATATCGTGAAGGCATATATTCAACCGAATGATTTCCCTTCACTGGAAAATGCCGACATGGCAATACTGGGTGTTAGCGAAGACCGTAATTCGGTCAGGAACCTTGGGTGCGGCCTGGCCCCGGACGTTATCCGGAATGCGCTCTATCAGCTCTACCAGGGCAATTTTAAAATGAAAATGATAGACCTGGGGAATATGATGCAGGGGCATACCCTTGAAGATACCTATTTTGCCCTGACATCCGTTCTGACGGAATTGCTGGAAAATAATATCACGCCCATTATCCTTGGCGGCAGCCAGGCTCTCACCTTTGCCCAGTACAAAGCTTATGAAAAGCTGGGGCGTATTATCAATATTGTTGCAGTGGACCCCGAATTAGACCTGGGCCCGACCGGCGACCCGGTCAACTCGCGATCGTACATGAGCCATATTATCCTTCAGCAACCCAACTATCTTTTCAATTATACCAATATCGGCTATCAAACCTACCTGGTCGATCAGCATGCCATTACCCTGATGAAAAACCTCTATTTCGACACCTACCGCCTGGGAATGGTCCGCGGGGACATGGAAGAGGTAGAACCCATGGTGCGCAATGCCGATATGCTGAGTTTCGACGTGTCAGCGATCCGGATGTCGGACGCACCGGGGAACGGCAATGCCATGCCACACGGATTCTACGGGGAAGAAATGTGCCAGGTGTTCAGGTATGCCGGCCTCAGCGACAAGCTCAGCTCCATCGGTATCTATGAGATGAACCCCAGGCTTGACCGTCAATCCCAGACTGCCCGGCTAATCAGCCAGATGCTCTGGTATTTTATCGACGGGTTTTACAGCCGTAAAGGCGATTTCCCTCCGGATAAACAGCAGGACATGGTGAAATATACCGTGACCATGAAGGATTTTAAAGATGAAGTGATCTTCTATAACAGTAAAAGAAGTGAACGCTGGTGGATGGAGGTGCCTATCCGCAGTAAATACCGCGAGCGGTATGAACGACACCATATGGTCCCCTGTTCATACCAGGATTACCAGACCGCCTGCCAGAATATCCTGCCCGACCGGTGGTGGCAAACTTACCAGAAGCTGATGTGAACGATATTATGCTTACTTTTGCAGTCCATTTTTAAAATAACACCCAGGTCCCTTACATCATATGATATGAAATTCAAGTCTTTTCTCTTAAAATCAGGATTGCTGATCATATTGACCGGATTGTTACTTGCCTCCTGTGTTCCCATGAGACGGATCCATTATATGCAGGATATGGACAAGCCACAAACAGAAAAATCAGATTTCATTAACCCCCGCACATACGATTATACAATACACCCCGGCGATAACCTTTATATCAAAATCAACAGCCTCGACCAGAAATCCAACTATTTTGAAGACTTTGGAAATTACAGTAATTACTACACGGAATCGGGCATTTACCTGAACAGTTATACAGTTTCCGATTCGGGTTATGTCGAATTTCCGCTCATCGGTAAAGTGATGGTCATCAACCTGACGCTTGATGAAATCCGGAAGGCTTTGCAGGAAAAAGTGAACGAATACCTGAAAAATACCGTGGTCATCGTGAAACTGGCCAACTTCCGGATCTCCATGCTCGGAGAATTCAAGAACCCGGGGAAATATGTCGTTTACCAGGATAAGATTACCCTTTTTGAAGCGATCGCCATGGCAGGCGACCTGAGCGACTTCGCCAGGAAGAACCGCTCCCTGTTGATCAGGCAGACAGAAGATGGCACAAAATCATACCGGATAAACCTGAACGACAGGAACATCCTTGAATCTGACCTCTATTACCTGATGCCAAACGATATCGTTTACGTTGAACCGGTCAGGGGAAAACAATTTGCCTTCAAGGAATTTCCCTATGTCCTGATATTTACCACTATAACCACCACACTTTTGCTGATCGAATACTTTAAGTAAATAATATTATAACGTGGAAAACGAACATAACCGCAATATCCAGCAGCCGGCAGCTGAAGAAGCTTTTGATTATAAAGCTTTCTTTTTCAAACTATACCGTTACTGGTATTTCTTCATCCTGACGATTATTGTGTCGCTGATCATCGCTTTTCTTTTTAATAAATACACCAAACCGGTATATGAGGTCAGCACGACTATTCTGATCAAATCGGACAGAACGAATATTGATCCGCAACAATTGATCGGACTGGGTTTCCGTGGAGATATTCAGAACGTAGAAAATGAGATCGGCGTCCTGAGTTCCTATTCCCTTGCCGAAAGGACTGTCAAAAACCTCGATTTTTTTATATCTTATTTTGAAGAAGAAAACTTCATCTCCAAAGAACTTTATCTCGACAATCCTTTTGAAGTGATCTTCGATACCAACCACCCGCAACCCGTGAGTATCGAATTCAGCGTGAAGATCATCTCACCAACCAAATATCACATCCAGATTGAGTCCGAAAAAGTCTTACTGTACGATTACCGCACTTTCGGGCCATTCCCGCAAACGGTGCCGTCACTGAAGCTCAATGATACCCTGTTTTTTGGTGAACAACTTGAAAATGATGCCTATAGTTTTCATCTTGTCCTGAAAAACAATGATCTTGCGGCAAATTATTCTGCCCGGAACCTTAAATTCGTCTTTAAAGACTTAAAAAGCCTGGTAACACGATATCAGGGGATTAAAATAGAGCCTATCAACAGGGACGCCTCTATCCTGAAACTTTCACTACGGGGATTCAGCGAAGCCAAAGCGGTCGCTTTTCTGAACATGCTTACACGGGAATACCTGGGGCAGGGGCTTGAAAAGAAAAACCAGATCGCTACCAACACCATCCGCTTCATCGATGAGCAACTGATGGATATCAGCGATTCCCTTTCCTTTGCCGAACTGGAACTACAGGATTACAGAAGCCAGAACATCGTCATGGATATTGAATTTCAGTCACAGCAGGCGATAGATATCATGAAGCAACTGGAAAACCAGCAGGCCGATCTGAAGGTCAAAAACATGTATTACAAATCGATCAGGAAATATGTGGAGACGAACAGAGACATCCGGCAGGGCCTGATCGTCCCCTCGGCCATGGGTATCGACGATCCGCTGACAACCAGCCTGATCCAGGAATTATCGACGCTTGTCAACGAACGGTCCGAAGCGCTCCTTACCTCTACCGAGAAAAATCCTGTTATCATTGCGTTTGACCTGCGCATTGAAAATATTAAGACCGCCCTGCTGGAAAACATCACCAATATTGTTAAAAATTCTGAAATCGGCCTACAGGAGGTAAATAACCGGATAGATGTATTAACAGGCCAGATGACAGTACTGCCCAAAACACAGCGGGAGCTGCTGGGCATCACCCGGAAATTTACGCTGAGCGATAATATATACAATTTCCTGCAGCAGCGCCGCGCCGAAGCCCAGATCACCCGGGCCTCCAATGTGTCTGACAATGAGATTATCGATAAGGCCAGGCTACTGGATTCCACCCCGGTATATCCCAAGAAAAGCCTGAATTATGTTATTGCTGTCATACTGGGTATGATTTTGCCCGTATTGTTCATCCTCGGCAAGGATTACCTGAATGACAAGATCATCGAGCGGCATGATGTCGAGAGAATCACCAATTTGCCGATCATCGGCCACGTTATCCACAGCAACCGGCTCACGACCATCGTGGTGGCCGAATCGCCCAAATCCTCCATCGCCGAATCCTTCCGCTCGATCCGCACCAACCTGCAGTTCATCACCAAAGGAAAAACTAAAATGACGGTGCTGGTCACTTCCGATATGGTTGGCGCCGGCAAAACATTTATCTCCATCAACCTGGCTTCCATTTTCGCGCTCTATGGTAAAAAGACCATGCTGATAGGATTTGACCTCCGGAAACCGAAAATTTACCAGGATTTCGGGTTGTCCAATATCGAAGGGGTCAGCTCTTACCTTATCGGTAAAAGCAGTTATGAAAATATTATCCAGCGATCCATGATCGATAACCTCGACATCATCATGGCCGGCCCGGTTCCACCGAACCCCTCCGAGCTGATCGCCTCTGAAAAAACGAATGAGCTCTTCACCCGCCTGAAGCAAGATTATGACTTTATCATTATCGATACCCCTCCGGTAGGACTGGTAACCGATGCCTTTTTACTGATGAAATACACGGACGCCAATCTTGTTGCAGTGCGTCAGAACTATACCCTGAAAAAAGTATTCGGATCTATTGTGAGAGATATCGAGCAAAGACAACTCCCCAATATCCATATCCTGATCAATGATGTGAAATTATCCAAAGGATCATACGGCTATGGTTACGGCTATGGGTACGGCTATGGGTACGGCTATGGATACGGGTATGGATACGGATACGGGTACGGATACGGGTATGGATACTACTCAGATGACAAGGAGAAGGAAAAGGGTTCTGTCATGAAAAGAATCTTCAAGCGTTCTTAAAACAGGTCATACCACCAGCTTAATGTTAATACACTGACGATAAAATACATCAGTGTCAGCGGCCATCCGATCTTTATATAATCCTTAAAATTATATCCCCCGGGGCCATAGACCATCAGGTTGGTCTGGAAACCCATCGGTGTAATGAAATTGGCCGCGGCGCCATGGGCCACGATCAGCACAAAGGGCATGGCAGGCAACCCCATCTGGATCGCCGCCGTCACGGAAATGGGAAATATGATGGCCGCGGCGGCTTTCACGGTTATGTATGAGGCCAGCAGGTTCGTAATGATAAATATGCCGGCCAGCAATCCCACCGCCCCAAGTGGCTTGATCACCTCTATGATCCCGGTGGCAATGAGGTCGGCAAAACCTGTTTTGATCATGGCCGTGCCCAATGCCATAGCCAGTACTATGATAATGGCCAGGTTGTAATCGATGCTTTTGGGTAACTCTTTCGGGGTTGTAATCTTCAGTGCAAGAATCAGGATCATTAAAATAAGAAGAGCCATGAACAACGAGATCAAACCAAGCGCTGAAGTAATAATAGCCGTGGCGGCCCCACCAAAGAGTATCAGGTTTTTGTACCATTTCAGCTTTCTGAATTCAGCTACCCTGGATAAAAGGTAAAATTCATTACTGACGCGGGAACGCTCCATGAAGTCGTCACCTGCCAGCACCAAAAGCACATCCCCCGCTTTCAGCCTCACATTGCCAATCTTTCCCGGAATCCGCTCGCCATTACGGTGAATAGCCAGTATGGCCGCATCAAATAGGCTGCGGAAATTAGACTCCCTGACCGTCTTGCTTACCAGTGTGGCATTCTGAGAAATGACCAGTTCCATAACCTGAGTATGGCGCTTTCGCTTGTACATGCCCACCTGCTTTAAAGTCAAACCCGAGTTGGAATTGATCATCTCGGCAATCGTCGCGGTATCACCGGCAAAAACCAGCACATCGCCCTCCTGTAAGATCATATTGGGTGATACGGCTGTGTAATGCTCTTCGCCCCGGTAGATCTCCACCAGGAATAAACCGGACAAATTACGCAGGTTGGCCTGCTCAATGGTTTTGCCATTGATGGCAGAGCCTGGCCGGACTTCCGCCTCCACGAGATACTGTCTCGATTCGCTTGAAAAATCCGACATGGCATCCTTGCGCTCCGGAAGTAACCGGTTACTGAATAAAATCAGGTACAATGAGCCAATAAGGATCATCGGCAGTCCGGCAACGGAAAAATCAAACAGCCCCAGGGGAGCCAATCCCGGAATGATCGTAGGATCCTTTACCATCCCGTTCATGATCAGGTTCGTGGAAGTGCCGATCAGTGTTGCGCTACCCCCCAGAATAGCCGCAAACGACAACGGGATCAGCAACTTGGATGGCTTGATGTTGTTGCGTTTGCTCCAGTTGCGCACATAGGGCATCATGATGGCCACCAGGGGGGTATCATTCATGAACGCCGATAATCCGCTGACCAGAAAGGTCATGCGGACCAGAAAACCCTGATAAGTGAGCGTGCGCCGGAACACCCGGTCTAACAGATTATCAATCAGGTCGGTCTTCCGGATAATATCGCCCAATAATAATAGCATGATGAGTACCGCAACCTGGTCATTTCCCAGGCCGTTCATGATCTCTTTCGGAGTCAGAATCTTGAATAAACCAAGAACGATGATACCGATCAGGAAAGTAAAAGCCGGACCTATCAGTTCCGTGTAAAGCGAAATGATGATAAATACAAGCACCAGCGTTACTACGACTAACTCCAGGGTCATGCTTATGCTATCTCTCTTTTATATACCTTTGCCGGTCAAAGTTAATTAAAACTCTGATGTTTTAGTATTGATGGAAAAGATCAGGCAAAACATTTATCCGGTTTTCGGGAAACTCAGGAAACGGGAAACGAAGGAAAAAATCCTCGGACAAAAATCCAGGGTTATCTGGTTCAGCGGATTATCCGGCGCGGGAAAGACAACCCTTGCTAAAAATCTCGAAGACAAGCTCTCCGGTATGAACTTCATCGTCCAGGTATTGGATGGCGATAATATCCGCAGCGGCATCAACAACAACCTTACTTTTTCGGAAGAGGACCGCAAGGAAAATATCCGCCGCATCTCTGAGGTTTCAAAACTATTCCTCGACTGCGGGATCATCACAATCAACAGCTTTATCAGTCCCACACGCGAAATCCGGCACATGGCCATGGACATCATCGGCAGGGAAGATTTTATCGAAGTTTTCGTCAACGCACCCCTTGAAATTTGTGAGAAAAGAGATGTAAAGGGCCTCTATGCCCGTGCCCGGAAAGGAGAGATCAAGGATTTCACCGGTATCAGCGCCCCCTTTGAAGAACCCGTCAACGCCGATATCGAAATCCACACCGACCTGATAACTATCGATGAATCCATAGAAAAACTGCTGGAGTTCATATTGCCGAAAATCAAATTAAGCATCTGATGACAGACCTTCAACGCAAATACAACCTGAACCACCTCCGGGAGCTGGAATCGGAATCGATGTTCATCATGCGGGAGGTGGCAGCGCAGTTCGAGCGGCCGGCTTTGCTGTTTTCGGGTGGGAAGGACTCCATCGTCATGGTGCACCTGGCCAAAAAAGCCTTCTGGCCGGCAAAGATCCCTTTCCCGCTGATGCATATCGATACGGGGCATAATTTTATTGAGACGATGATCTTCCGTGATGAGCTGGTGGAGAAACTCGGCGTGCAGCTCATTGTCGGGTCGGTACAGGAAGCTATTGATACAGGCCGCGTGGTGGAAGAGACCGGCTTTGAGGCCAGCCGGAACCTGTTGCAAACGGTCACCCTGCTCGACGCCATCGCCAGGCACAAGATCGACTGCGCCCTGGGCGGCGGACGGCGCGACGAAGAGAAAGCCCGGGCCAAAGAACGCTTCTTTTCACACCGCGATGAATTCGGCCAGTGGGATCCGAAAAACCAGCGACCCGAACTATGGAACATCTTTAACGGTAAAAAACGCGTCGGCGAACATTTCCGCGTTTTCCCCCTCAGCAACTGGACCGAAATGGACATCTGGCAGTATATCTACCTGGAAAATATCGATATCCCCTCGCTCTACTTCACGCACGAACGGCAGGTTTTCGTCCGCGACGGAGTCATCCTGGCCGATGCGCCCTTCATGAAAAAACGGGATGCCGAGAAGGTCACCACCATGCGCATCCGCTGCCGCACCATCGGCGATATCTCCTGCACGGGCCTCTCCCGCTCGGAAGCCTCCACGCTGGAAGATATCATCCGGGAAATTGCAGCATTGCGCGTAACGGAACGCGGCTCCCGCGCCGATGACCTGCGTAGCGAATCGGCCATGGAAGACCGGAAAAAGGAAGGATACTTCTAAGAGTTCAAAGTTCAAGGTTCAAAGTTCAAAGTTGAGTTAATAGTGAAGAGTGAATGAGTTGTATTTTAAGGCTTGAATATTTTAAAGAACTTAATTTTGAACCTATACCCAACTTTGAACTACAAACTTTAAAACTTAACTTTGAACTTTGAACTTTGAACTACAAACTTTAAAACTTAACTTTGAACCTTGAACTTTGAACTACAAACTTTAAAACTTAACTTTGAACTTTGAACTTTGAACTTTGAACTATAATTATTGTGGAAGATAAATTCTCATCAAAGGCCTACCTCGATATGGAGCTGCTGCGGTTCACCACCGCCGGCAGCGTCGACGACGGTAAAAGCACGCTGATCGGCAGGCTGTTGTACGACAGCAAATCGATCTTCGAAGACCAGCTCGAAGCAGTCAAGCGGGCCAGCATCCGCAAGGGCAACGAGGTGATCAACCTGGCGCTGCTGACCGACGGGCTGCGCGCCGAAAGGGAACAGGGCATCACCATCGACGTGGCCTACCGGTACTTCGCCACTCCCAAGCGCAAATTCATCATCGCCGACACCCCCGGGCATGTCCAGTACACCCGCAATATGGTCACCGGCGCCTCCACCGCCAATGCCGCCATCATCCTGATCGACGCCCGCAACGGCGTGACCGAACAGACCTACCGCCACTCCTACATCGCCTCCCTGCTGCAGATTCCGCATCTCATCGTCTGTGTCAATAAAATGGACCTGGTGAATTACAGCGAAGAGGTCTATGAAAGAATAAAAGCCGATTTCAGCGCTTTCGCCGCCAAACTGGCCGTAATGGATATCCGTTTCGTCCCGATCAGCGCCCTGATTGGCGACAACGTGGTCGTTAAAACAGATAAAATGCCCTGGTACGGCGGAGGAACGCTGCGCTATATCCTCGAGAATATCCACGTCGCGGGCGACCATAACCGGATCGATCCCCGATTCCCGGTGCAGTACGTGATACGCCCCATCTCCGACAAGTATCACGATTACCGCGGCTATGCCGGCCGTGTCGCCGGGGGCGTCTTCCGCCGCAACGAAAAAGTAATGGTCCTCCCCTCCGGCTTTATCACCACCCTCGAATCGATCGATATGGACGAGCAGGTCATCGACGAAGCCTTCCCTCCCATGTCGGTCACCTTCCGCCTGTCCGACGACCTCGACATCTCCCGCGGCGATATGATCGTCAGGGAAAACAATGTGCCCGAAATCGGGCAGGATATCGAGGTGATGATGTGCTGGATGAGCGAAAAACCAATGGCGGCGGGAAACAAGTACTACCTGCGCCACACCACCACCGAGGTCAGAGCGATGATCAAAGAGATCATTTACAAGGTCGATGTCAATACCCTCGAACGGGTGCCCGATGGGCAAGAACTCCGGATGAACGAAATCGCCCGGGTGCAGCTACGTACCACCAAGCCGCTGTTTTTCGACAGCTACCGCCGCAACCGTACCACCGGCAGCCTCATCCTGATCGATGAAGGAACGTTTAATACAGTAGGCGTAGGCATGATCGTTTAGTTCAAAGTTCAAGGTTCAAAGTTCAAAGTTGAGTTGGTTAGTTGTTTAGTTTTTAGTGGTGTTTTTTGTTAGAGTTTCCTTTTTGAAGTGAGGATTATTTTACTTAATAGCTTAATAATTTGTATGTTAAGATCTATGAGTAAATCATAGTCATATTCAACAGCTTGGCTTCTTTTCAACAGGTTCAGCCAATAAAATGATTCCTTGGCTTCTTTTAAAGCAATGGAATTTTTAGAGATAAAATCCTTCAGGCTTTCTGCGCTGCTGGCTTCGTTCACATTAGCCCCAACTGCGGTCCCCGACCTTAGCAACTGCCTGGAAATAACATATTCTCCACTTGAGGTCAATTTCTTATTAAGATTCATCACCTCCGCAGCAAGATCAAACGATTTCTCATAAACCGGTCCTCTCATAGATGTAAATTTTATGTTTTTATAATAAGATTACTATTCTATCCCATTCATAATTAATAATTTAAAAACAACTAATAACTCTAAACTAATAACTAAACTTTGAACTTTGAACTTTGAACTTTGAACTACTTTTTATCTGTTAATCCGAAAAAAAGCAAAATATACCCGCCCCACTATTAACTTTTTAACTATAAACTTAACTTTGAACTTTGAACTTTGAACTTTGAACTGGTTTGCAATATATACGTTTCCCAGGGCGGAGAAGAAGATCCACGCAGAACTGGTTAAAAATGGCATTCATGCATATTTACCCCTTTTGCGAACCCTCAGGCAGTGGAGTGACCGCAAAAAATGGGTCGAAGAACCGCTTTTCCGTTCCTACATCTTCGTCTATATTTCCGAAAAAGAATATTACGAAGTGCTCAGCGCCTACGGCGTGGTGCGGTTTGTGACCTTTGAAGGCAAGGCCGTCCCGGTGCCGCAGCGGCAGATCGATGCCATCCGGTACTTTTTGAGCGAAAAGACCCCGGAATCCCCATCCCCCGATACAGAATTTATTCCCGGCCAGCCAGTAGAAATAGCCCGCGGACCGTTACGCGGCCTGACAGGTGAACTCATCAGCATCCAGGGCCGCCAGAAAGTCCGCGTCCAGATCGAAGCCCTCGGGCAGTTCATTTACCTGACCGTTTCATCATCTGATTTAAAGGTTTATAAATAGAACACGGATGACACGGATGTGACGGATTTTTAACAAAAAAGTAACAATTTTTCTTGACATCCGTATAAAGATTGAGTACTTTTGTTACTCAATAACGTGAGGGGCCAGGCGTGAAGCGTGAAGTGTCAGTAATGTGACTGACCCGGCGAAGCATTGAAAAACCTGACTTATTTCACCACAATAGGCACAATAGGACACAATAGAATGCACATAGATAATCTATTGTGTTATCTATGTGGTCTATGTGCCTACTGTGGTTAAAACCATCCCAGCATGCTTGACACATTAATAACAAGCAAGACAAGATTAAAATTAATCCTCAAATTCTTCCTGAATTCCCATTCAAGAGCCTATCTGCGCAATCTTGAGTCGGAGTTCGGAGAATCCACCAATGCCATCCGGCTGGAACTCAATAAGCTGGAGACCGCGGGTTTGCTGAAGACAGAGCTGATAGGCAACAAGAAGGTTTTCCGCGCCAACACCCGCCATCCCCTTTTCTCCGACATCCACAACATTTTGCTGAAGACCATCGGTTTCGACCAGATCATCGAGCGGGTGGTGACCCGCCTGGGGAACGTGGAGCAGGCCTATGTGACCGGCGATTTTGCCCGCGGCATCGACAACCCGATCATCGACATTGTACTGGTGGGCCGGGAGATCGACCGGGAATACCTGATGCGGCTGGCGGCCAAGACCGAAGTGCTCATCCACCGCAAGATCCGCTTCGTCATCTTTACCCCCGAAGAGTTCGAAGCATACCGCCGGAACCTGCAGCCATCGGAGATGCTGATACTGTGGAAGGGGTGAAAGAGGGGAAGAGGGGAAGAGGGGAAGAGGTGTTAAATGGTTAAATGCTAAATCGTTAAATCTTCTTCGACTACTGTCTTCTGACTACTGTCTCCTGTCTCCTGACTACTGTCTTCTGACTTCTTTACCATAATTCCGTGCTTAGGCGGCATGTAAGAAATAGTACCCCTGGAAACTCATAACTTTTTACCGCAGAGGCGCTAAGGCGCGGAGAAATTATAATTGGAAATGCGTGCTTTGCGCCTCCGCGCCTCCGCGGTTTAAAAGAAAGTGGCACTTTGATACACCCTCAAGTTATGCGCTACTCCCGAGAAATCGGCAACCCGGAACCGTATGAAAAAAGGAAGTTTTAAATTATCTTTGTTCTATGAAGACCATTAAATATATTGTATTCAAAGAGGGTAAGTATTATGTTTCCCAATGTCTGAATGTTGACATATCAAGCTTTGGTAAAACCGTAGAAGAAGCTTCTTCCAATTTAAGGGAAGCGCTTGATTTGTATTTTGAAGATGAACCTGCGCGCAGAAGCTAAAGAACCGTCATTATCCCAGCTCCCAGAAAGGAGATTCCTGTTGGAACCTTAAAATCAATCAGCAGGCAATCTGGCATTCCATTCCAGGTATTTACGGATTGACAACTGTCGGCGGTCAGCGGACAACCCATCATCATGGTGCCTTGCTGTAAATGGCTGCTGAAGGGTGGATAGGTGGAACGGTGGAACAGTGAAAAGGTGTTAAATGGTTAAATGCTAAATTGTTAAATCTTCTTCTGACTACTGACTACTGTCTACTCACACAATGCAATTATTGTTTTTTAAAAGCTGTCATGTTTAAAGAATCCGAAAAAATAGAACTAAAAGAAAGTTTCGCCGAATGGAAAGAGATCATCATTTCTCTGGTGGCTTTTGCAAATCGAAGTGGAGGAAAAGCAATAGTTGGGGTAAATGATGATGGTGTTTTTACGAACCTGCAGATCGGGAGAAAAACTATTGAGGATTTTGTCAATAAACTCAAACTAAACACAGATCCTGTTCTTTACCCCTCAATAAATGTAAAAGAATTTGGACTGGGGGAATATGTAGAAATAGAAATCCCTGAATCCGATAGTAAACCCGTTTTTGCCTTTGACAAGGCTTACATCCGGACAGGCAAAACAAATGTAAAAGTTAGTAATGCCCTATTGAGGGAAATGATCAGCCGCTACAAAACGCCTGATTTTGACAAACTTCCGTCAGGAATCAAATACGTTAATAATATCATAGACACCTCCTGGATCAGGACATTAAATGAAAGGTATTTTAAAGCAGACGCTACAGAGCCAGAACATATTCTGCAGCGTATAAATGTTATTGCCGATAATCATTTCACCAACGCGGGATATCTTTGCTTTGCCAATGACATTAATCAATTTCCCAATGCTATAATCCGTATGGCCCGTTTTAAAGGAGAAACCCCGGATGTATTTTTGGATATGAAAAACTCAACGGTCAATCTGATTCAAAGTGTGTCTGAGGTGTTCACGTTTATTACCCGATCGGTCAATATGAGTGTGGAGATAGGTAAACAAGCTGAACGGCTTGAAAAATGGGATTATCCGATTGAGGCGTTGAGGGAAGGTTTCATCAATGCAATCGTACATCGGGATTATACTGACCCTGGGAATATTCAAATTCGGATTTTCGACAGCCGTATTGAGATTTGGAGCCCCGGACTTTTACCCCGGGAATTGAATCTGGACAGGATAGAATTTGAATCACGTTCTATACCAAGAAATAGAAAGGTAGCAGAGATCTTCTTTAAGCTTGGGCTCATTGAAAACTGGGGAACGGGATTTACCAGAATGATCAATCATTGTCGTACCAACGGTAATCCACGTCCAATCTTTGAGGAAAAATCCGGTGCTTTTGTCATCACATTTAATAAGTCTATAAATGAGGGAATAAATGAGGGAATAAATGAGGGAATAAATGAGGGAATAAATGAGGGAATAAATATATTGCACGCATACATAAAAAATCATGAGGGTCTTCGTGTTAATCAAATAAGCGAAGCATTAAACATACCCTCTAAAACCCTGGAACGTTGGATTTCATATTTAAAGAGCAAAAATAAAATCGAATATCGCGGGAGCAAAAAAACAGGTGGATATTTTGCTTTGGGATGAAACAGCCGGCGCATTCTGCAGTTCAGGGATTTTGTGGAGACAATGTGGAACGGTGGAAAGGTGGAAGAGGGGAAAAGGGGAAGAGGGGAAAAGGGGAAGAGGGGGAAAGGGGAAGAGGGGAAGAGGGGAAGAGGGGAAGAGGGGAAGAGGGGAAGAGGTGTTAAATGGTTAAATGCTAAATCGTTAAATCTTCTTCTGACTACTGACTACTGTCTCCTAAGTTTCATGTTTAATATTTATCTTTGTAAAAACACTAAGTGAAATGGAAACTATACTTATTACCTCAAAAAATAAATCCGATATTGACCTGTTAAGAAAACTTGTTGAGAAAATGGGGCTTTCATTTATTTCTCTCAATGATGAGGAAAGAGAAGACATAGCTATTTTGCGGTCATTACTAGAAGTGGACAGGACCCAGAAAGTGCCGAAATCTACTTTTATGAAGAAAATTGAAGAAAAATGCAAATAGAATTCCTGCGTGAAGGGCATCCAACAGCTTATCGTATCAGGATCCAAAACTATCGGGTCGGAATATTTCAGGAAGGGGAAACAGTTGAGTTTGCCAGGATTCTGCCCAGAAAAGACATTTATAAGTATTTTCCAAAATAACTGGAAAGGTGGAATGGTGATACGGTGGAACAGTGGGAAGGTGGAACGGTGGAAAAGTGGAAAAGTGAAAAGGTGTTAAATGGTTAAATTGCTAAATTGTTAGGTCTTCTTTTGACTACTGTCTTCTTAACGATTGAACAATCAAAGTACTGAATGAAACTTTTCTCTACAATCTCTCCGAAAAACATGTTACGATATCTTCGTTACAATATTTTCGTAACTTTGGAATATGAATCCTTTTATCATCAGTTCATATAAAAGTCCGGAATATTTTTGTGACCGGGACAAGGAGCGCGACTTCCTGATCAGGAGGCTTACCTGCGGTCCCACATCCAGCACTTGCAAAATGTCCGTTTTATATTTTCAGGAAGCAGTCGGAGTTTATTGCAATCGATGTTCGGCGATCACAGTCGATAACTCATGAAGACATCGTGCAGTGCATTGAATGGGCAGACGACCATACTTTTTATATGCAATATCTTTTCAATGCGATCTGGGGGCATGGCATCGAGAAAATTGACAACGGAATCATTACGTCTGTTCAGCAGGAAATCATAACTTCCCGTGATGCATTGTATTCCAACTACAGGAATTTGCTAACCGATGCCCAGTACCAACTACTCAAGGCGATAGCGCTGGAAAAACAGGTGAAGCACCCCAATTCATCGGGATTCATTCAAAAGTATGGTCTCGGCAGTGCCAGCACTGTCAATTCGGCAATCAAAACACTTATAGATAAAGAGCTGGTCTGCGAAGAAAATGGTTTATACAAGCTCTATGATGTGTTCCAGTCGAAATGGTTCAGACAACAGGGCGGACCGCCGGGAGGACGGGTTTAATGTTTAATGTTTAATGTTTAATGAAGATCCGCTGCATTCGCTGGCTGTCGGGGCGGATGGGATGGCTTTTATCCGCGAAAATCCGCAACATCCCTTGCCCGACTGCCGTCAGGCAGGCGAGGCGTGTCATCCTGAAGCGAAGCTGAAGGACCTGAACCGCGAACTGCTACTTTGCATAACAACCATATTTTGACTATCTTTGAATAATATGAAGAATCCGGAAAAAAGTAATGACCCCCGTCGGATGCTCATCAGAATGAACCGTCATTTATTCTGGTATATTCCTGAAATGGAAAAGGAAAACATCAGTCTTGAGGCCCTGGTGGAAACCATTCTGAACTATGGCGACCTGGAGGCTGTCCGGCAATTGTTCAATACGGTTGGGATAAAGACCGTGGCCGATATTTTTTTCAGACAAACCAACAGACCCCGGGTAAACTATTTCCCGCAGGTGGTCCATTTTTTCACCCTCTACTTTAACCGGCATGTTCACGGAAGTTCTGACTAGCAGGCAAAATGAGCTGTTACCGGTGGTAGCGTCGTTTTCCAAAGACTTCTACCTGGCCGGTGGCACCGCCATAGCCTTGACGATAGGGCATCGCCGTTCTATCGATTTCGATCTGTTCACCAACAGATCCCTGATGCCGCTGAGCATTAAAAACCGTTTCAAATCGGCCAACATTCATTATAAGATACTCCAGGAAGCGTTCGACCAGCTTCACCTGCTGGTGGATGATGTCAAGCTGACATTTTTCAATTTCCCGTATGAAGTACCTGCAGCAAAAATTCCAGGATACGCAATAAGGATGCCGGAATTGCTCACCCTCTCGGCCATGAAGGCGCTGGCGCTTGGCGGAAGGGCAAAATGGAAAGACTATGTCGATATATATTTCATACTGAAATATCATTTCCCATTGAAACAAGTCGCAGATGTGGCAGCAGGTATATTTCCGGAAGCATTCAGCGAAAAGCTTTTCCGGCAGCAACTCGCTTATTTTGAAGACATCGACTACTCGGAGAAGGTGATTTTTATGAAAGATGCCGTCCCGGATGATGAAATCCGTCGATTCCTGTCAAACCAGGCCACGGAAAATTTTTGACGCCGGCCGGCGGATTCCCGTGTAGAAGTGATAAGAGGGGAAGAGGGGAAGAGGG
>JAHYJL010000051.1 GCA_019429045.1 Bacteroidales bacterium | reverse complement strand
TGGATAAATTCATTCTCGTCCCAAACAGGGCATAATGGTTATCCCCCACTTTTTTCAAAGAACCATAATCGCCCGGATACCAGTCATATCCATGCATGCCGAAATTCTTCCAGAAAACCATTTCGCCCTCATGATTCAAAAAAAAGGTGCAGGTATTGTAATAATAGCCTGAAACGCTGTCGCTTGAAATGGCGGATCCGAAATATCCGTCATCTGTGCCGATAATACTTAGCCCGCTTGCCCAGGTGTTGTTTGGGTCATAAAGCTCGTTGAAGTACCAGGGCTGACCGGAAGCAGCCCTGGTTACAAGTATGATAAAGCAACACAAAATGATTGACCGCATGGTGCTCATAGATTTTACATCGTTATGCTCACCTGGCAATAATGATTTTGCCTGATTGAGTATTTTGGTTAAACGTGATAAAATTATAGAAAAAAGCCTCAATCGGCGTGGGCACGTTGGAATGTCCACTTTATGTCGCGAGCGCAGCGAGCTAATGTCCATCAATGTCCACTTTATGTCGCGAGCGCAGCGAGCTAATGTCAATGAATGTCTGCTTACAATCATTTCTCATTTCGCAATGGCAAGGCACATTTCACAATAATAGAATAATTCTCACCTCCGATTTTCCACCAAACCCGAAAATTAGCCTATCTTTGCTACCATAATCATTTTCCTTAAAACAAAATGTATCATGGCAAAATCTGCGCTTGATATCCTGAAGGAGGCGATCCTGCTGGAGCGCCGGGGAAAGGCTTTTTATTCGACCGTGGCCCGGCAGACGGAAAGCGAGGCCGCCCGCAAAATATTCGAAATGATGGCTGCCGAGGAAGACGACCACATCAATTACCTGTCGAAACAATTTGCCTATTATCAGCAGCACAATGAATTCATGAAGAACGAAGACGCGGGCGATACGGACGACTCGGCAGTGATGGAGATCCTGTCGCAGGAGATCAAAAATCAGGTGGAAGCGGCCGGTTTTGAGGCGGCAGCCATCTCCGCGGCCATGGATTTCGAAACCCGCGCCGTGAAGATCTATTCCGACCGGGCCGAAGCGGCGACCGACCCGCATGAGAAAGAGATGTACCAGATGCTGGCCGACTGGGAAAAGGGCCATCATTACTGGCTGCACAAGATCAACGAGGACCTGAAGGAACAGATCTGGTACGACAATAACTTCTGGCCTTTCTAAAAAAAATATCATGAGTTCGGAAAAACTCGGTTTCGAGTCAAAACTGATCCACGCGGGCGGTTTTGAGGATGCGCTGGGCAGCGCGACTACGCCTATTTACCAGGCTTCTACCTTCAAATTCAGGAATGCCGATCACGGCGCGCAGTGTTTCTCAGGCGAAAGCGATGGCTACATTTACACCCGCCTGGGCAATCCGACGATCCGCGAACTGGAAAACACAATGGCGGAGCTGGAGAACGGCTATGGCGGTATCGCCACATCTTCGGGCATGGGAGCGGTGAATACGCTGTACCTGGCTTACCTCGGGCAGGGATCGCACATCATTTGCCACGAGGCGGTGTACGGCCCATCCCGTGTTATCCTGGAGTCCATTTACAGCCGTTTCGGGGTGGAGTATTCCATGGTGGATACTACCGATATCGATATTGTCAGAAAAGCTTTCCGGCCGAACACCAGGTTGCTCTATACCGAAACGCCGGCCAACCCCACCATGGGCATCAGCGACCTGGAAGCGCTGGCGGACCTGGCACATCAGCACGGCGTGCCGCTGGCCGTCGATAACACCTTTTGCAGCCCTTACCTGCAACAGCCGCTGGAGCTGGGGGCCGATATCGTGCTCCATTCCATGACCAAGTTCATCAACGGCCACGCCGATATCGTCGCCGGCATGCTGGTGGCTAAAAAAGAAGAAGATTTCAAAAAATTAAAAAGCGTCATGACCAACCTGGGCTGCAACATGGACCCGCACCAGGCGTTCATGACCCGCCGGGGACTGAAAACCCTGGCCGTACGCATCGACCGGGCGCAGGAAAACGCCATCCGGATCGCCCGCTACCTGGAGCAACATCCCAAAGTGGAATGGGTCAAGTTCCCGGGATTGAAATCGCACCCGCAGTACGAGCTGGCCCTGAAACAAATGAAAGGCCCGGGCGCCATGATCAGCTTTGAGCTGAAAGGCGGGCTGGAAGCAGGAAAGATACTGATGGACAATGTCAGGGTAATGATCCTGGCCGTTTCGCTGGGCGGGATCGAAACCCTGATCCAGCATCCCGCCTCGATGACCCATTCGAAAGTGCACCTGGAAGATCGTCATCACGCGGGCATAACCGACGGCCTGGTGCGCCTGTCAGTGGGCATAGAAAACGTGGACGACCTGATCCATGACCTCGACCAGGCAATGGCTAAAATCTGATTACCAGATATTTTTTGAATTATACATACTTCTTTCAAACTTTTAAATAATTGCTATTTTTGCAATCCTTAAATAAATATGAACCCTGCCTGTTGCCTTTGCAACGGGCAATGTAAAATCAAGTAAGTAAGAAACAACCCGATCTTGACCCCGGCGCAGCGATGCGGCGGGTTATTAGAACACGAAATTTGCATTTTAACCATGACTGAAAAAGAACCTACCGCTGAAAACATTCAGCCGGACCCCATCGAAAAAACCGAAGCCACTGTTGAACCTGCTGATGAAACAAAGCAGGAACTGCCGGAAATCACTGAAACCTCCGAACTCCCGGCAGAAGAACCTCCTCAACCAATTGAACCGGAAACAGCGGAGCAGCCTGTTGAAGAGGCGCCTGAAGCGGTCGCTGAGGAAATTCCTGAACCCGCGGATGAGCCCGTGGATGGACCCATAGATGAAGTAAAAGAAGATGACGCGGAAAAACCCTGTGTGGATGAGGAACCTTCGGAAACTGACGAACCTGATGAAGAGGAGAGCGGCGATGAAAATCTGCTGAAAGAGATAAGCGACAGCGGAAAACCAGATACTGCAGAAACAGTTGAGGATGATGAAGAAGAGGATGAGGAGCCTGCCGATGAGCAGGAAGAGATCCTTGAAAATTATGATTCTTTCGACCGGGAAAAGCTTGTCGAGGTGCTGGAGGAAACGGTAAAGGATACCAACATCCAGAAGGTCAAGACACGGGTCTCCATGATAAAAGTGGCCTTCCTCAAACTCTCAAAAGAATACCGCGAGGCAAAACTCCAGGAATACCTGGATGGGGGAGGAGCGAAGGAGAGCTACGACCCCGAACCGGATGTCCTCATGGAAAAATTCAACCAGGTTTTTGAAATCTACAAGAAAAACAAAGCCAAATATAATGAACACCAGGAGGTTGTCAAGCTTCGCAACCTGGAAGCCAAAAAGGAGATACTGGAAGAGTTGAGGGAACTCATCAATTCTGAAGAATCGCTCAAGAAGACATACGATAAGTTCAAGGAATTACAGACCAAATGGAAGGAAATCGGACTCGTTCCATCGACAGAGATCAACAATCTCTGGCAGAATTATCATTTCCTGGTGGAGAAGTTCTTTGACAAGGTTAAGATAAACAAAGAATTACGTGATCTTGACCTGAAGAAGAACCTGGAAAAGAAGGTCGAATTATGCGAAAAGGCCGAGGAGCTTCTGATCGAGCCCTCTGTGGTCAAATCGTTCCAGACCCTGCAAAAATACCACGAGGAGTGGAAAGAGATCGGGCCGGTACCGCAGGATGTAAGGGATGAGATCTGGGAAAGGTTCAAAACAGCCACCGACAAGATCAATGAGCTCAGGCGGGAGCATTTTAGCAACCTGGCGGCCGACCAGGAGAACAACCTGCTGTTGAAAACCGCTTTGTGCGAAAAGGCGGAACAGCTTGCTTCGATGGAATTTGAGACGCTGAAGGAATGGCAGGAAAAGACCCGTGAAGTCAACGAACTCTTCAGGGAATGGAAACTGGTCGGGCCGGCGCCGAAAAAAGAGAATGACGAGATCTGGGAAAGGTTTAAAACGCTGCTGAACACTTTTTTCAACAATAAGAAAGAGTTCTTTTCCAAACTGAAGCAGGAACAGGTTAACAATTTTAACCTCAAGCTGGATATTGTCAAACAAGCCGAGGCACTGAAAGACAGTACCGACTGGAAGAAAACCACCCAGGAACTGATCGGTTTACAGAAGGAATGGCGCGACATAGGGCCCGTGCCCAGGAAACATTCCGACAAGATCTGGAAACGGTTCCGTGCCGCCTGCGATGAATTTTTCAACAGCAAGAACAAGTTTTTCTCCGCTGCCGGGGAGTCGGAAAAGGAAAACCTGGATAAAAAACTGGCACTGATCAAAAAGATGGAGGAATGGAAAGGCGGAAAGGATAAGTCGGCTAACCTGGATGAGCTGAAGAGCTTCCAGCGTGAATTTATGGAGATCGGCCATGTTCCGATCAGGGAGAAAAACAAGGTGCACGACGCATTCCGGCAGGCGATCAACAAACACCTGGATGAGCTGAACATCAGCTCTTATGAGATGAGGGTTTCGGATTACCAGCCGCGGCAGGGGCAGACCCGCGATTATTCCGGCGGTGATGGCCGTTACCAGCGCCGAACCGATTCGGGCGGCGGGCTCAGCACCAAGATTTCCAAACTCAGGGAAGAGATCATGCTCTGGGAGAATAATATCGGTTTTCTGGCCCATACTAAGAAGGCGGAACTGCTCAGACAGGAGTTTGAGAAGAAGATCCAGGATGCCAAGGAGGAACTGGCGCAACTTGAAGCGAAGCTCAAAAGTATGCAGGATTAAGGGTAAAAGCCTGATGCCGGGTAACACATTCAGAAAAATTTTCAGATTGACCACCTTTGGTGAGTCGCATGGATATTCCACAGGCGGGATTATCGACGGTTGTCCTGCCGGTTTGCCGGTTAACCTGGCTTTCATCCGGGATGAACTCAAACGCAGGAGCCCTGTTTACCCCGGCTCCACTCCACGCAACGAGCCTGACAACATAGAATTTCTATCTGGGATAATGAATGGCGTTACTCTGGGCACTCCCATCGCATTCCAGGTTCGGAACCTGAAAAGCCGGGAGACTGATTATGATACACTGAAGAATGTTTACCGGCCTTCCCATGCCGATTTCACGTATGGTCGAAAATACGGTATCCGGGATCACCGGGGCGGCGGCAGGGCTTCCGGGCGGGAGACCGCTGCACTAGTGGTTGGGGGTACTATCGCTAAGATGCTTCTGGCAACCATTCCTGTTGAAATCAGAGCAGCCGTTAGCCGGATTGGGACTGCCGCAATGCCGGAAGATCCGGAAAGTATCATTTCGGCAATAAAAATGCAACAGGAACATTCTGTTTTGCAATGCCCTGTTGATGAGGTAGAAAGGAAAATGCTGGAGCAAATTGAGATGGCTGCTGAAACGGGTGATACGGTTGGCGGGGAGGTTTTTTGTGTTATCGGTGGCGTACCACCTGGCTGGGGCGAACCGGTTTTTGATAAATTGCAGGCACAACTGGCCTCAGCCATGATGAGCATTGGCACGGCCAAAGGATTCGAATACGGACTGGGGTTTGGCGCTGCCCGGATGAGGGGATCGCGGCATAACGACCAGATGAAATTGCAGGACGGGCAGCCGGCATTCATTACCAATCACGATGGCGGCATACAGGGAGGCATCTCCAACGGGCAGGAGATATACTTCAGGGTGGGCTTCAAGCCGGTACCTTCTGTGAAAAGCCTCCAAAAAACAGTGGATAACCGGGGATCAGAAACAGAAATCAGCATCTCAGGCAGCCATGATATATGCCATGTGCCGCGCCTGGTGGTGGTCGTCGAAGCCATGGCCGCTCTCGTCCTGGCCGATAAATGGCTGATGGCCCAATCCTCTCGTCTTGATCTTCTGCGGAAATAAACAGAGTCAGGGCCTCAGCATTTCTTTCACATAATCAATGTGCCCGTCTATTGGCGCCGGTTCAATCCCCAGGATTTCGCAGATCAAAGGATACAGATGAATGTTCTCAAAAGTGGGGTGAACATATCCCTGCTTAAACGCCAGCCCTTTCGCATAAAAAATCGCGTGCATATCCTTTTTGAACGGATCATACCCGTGTGCTCCGGCAGAGTTGGAATGTCTGCCGGTAAGTGAAACCTGCCAGGCCGAATCGGCCACCAGGATAAAATCCCTGGTCCGGGGGTTTCTTCCGTAATTTAACCTTTCCGGCACCTCCCCGTGCTTCCAGACCGAGACATGGGGAATGGCCTGCAGCGCTTGCCAGGCCGTATCATAATAATTCTCCTTCACTTTGAAAATGAAGTTGGGGTTCCATCCTTCAATTTCCCGGAACCAATCCGTTTCAATGTAATGTTTCAGGCAGATGTGTTTATCCGGAGTGTTGATGCCCATGCCATGATCTGAGGTGACAATGACATTGATCTCATGGGCATGGGGGAGTTGTTCCAGTTTATCCAGGAAAACTCCGAGCAGGCTGTCGAGGTAGGCGACCATCTGGAAAGTTGCTTCGCCGTGAGGGCCTTCGGTATGGCCTATGCCATCCGGTTCATCAAAATACCACATGACCAGGCGGGGGCGTTTTTCTTCCGGAAGATTCAGCCAGTAAATCACCGTATCGATGCGGTTTTCAAAGGGAAAATTATGGTCATATTTCTTCCAGTAAGTCGGTTGAATACCTTTGATCGGCGCTTCCGACCCTACCCAGAAAAAAGAGGCCGATGTAATGCCGTTCTTTTCCGCCGTTACCCAAATGGGTTCCCCGCCGTAGAATGATGGATCTTCCACCGCATCCCGGTCACGGATCGCGTATTTTCGGCTGGTTTCAGGATCATAAAAACTGTTCTGCACGATGCCGTGGTTGTCGGGATATAGCCCGGTAGCCATGGTATAATGGTTTGGAAATGTCTTGGAAGGGAACGCGGACTGGATAGAATGGGCCTTCACTCCCCGGTCAGCGATCCGGTCCAGATTGGGCGTGTGGCACTGTTCGGGATAGTCCCATCGGTAGCCGTCCATGGAGAGCATGACTACAAAGGGCTTAGGGCTTAGGGCGTAGGGCGTAGGGTTTTGGGCGTAGAGCTTAGGGCTTAGAGCGTAGGGCGTAGGGCATAGGGCGTAGAGGAGGGTGGCGGTGAATAGGAGAGAGCGGAGGAAAGATAGCTGGGAGGCATGGGGGCGTGGAGGCATGGGGATGGTTAGGTTTAAGGTTTAAGTGTTAAGGTTTGAGTTGAGTCCCCTCTAAAAAGGGACGATTACTAACAGTGATAATAAATTTCGATGATAAAGATAAGGAAAATTATCATACAAAGAAAATTAAGTTATTGACATGCAATTGTTTATAATGTTTCTCACAAACATGAAGTAAATTTGGTATAAATTCGTCTCCCCGGCTTTTAGGCTCGCCTCAAAATTCAATATTCGTAAGTATTTCCCTATATAGTGTCTGAAAGAAAACTCATCATTTTTGATTTTTTTGTACAACTTTTTTGGCACAGCCGGACTTGATCAATTAAAATTTCATTTTAATTTGACAGGTTGCTCCCAATTTGGTTTTTTTGGCCCCCAGTTAATTAAAATAGGTATCTATTTTTTACATTTTGGGCATACCAATTCCATCCTGAATTCATCCTATCCTATTTTCCGGGCAACAGTTACGCTGCTATTCTCGCTTCATTTACAGTCAGTTGGCGAGATCGTCGCCGAGCCTCTATCAACTCTTTTCCAATACGCCGCAAGTTGTATGCAGCCACAGCCAAACCAATGTAACGTTTAAAATTTGGATATCCCCGGTCAGGACACCGATCTAATCCCCTGCACTCTAACTCATTGATATTAGACTCTATGGCGCTATGCTTATTCTTAAGTCGCTTAAAGTATCGCTGTTCCTCTTGCTCCTGTTCCAATTTATTGCATTTACCCTTTTTAGGCATGATTACCTTTTCAACTTTTTCTTCCAAAAGCTGCTTGTTTTTCCTGTGCCAGAAGCCTTTATCAAAGCTCCAGCTTTTTATTAAAAACTGGGATAAAAGGCTCTCTGCCAATAGCTCTACAATCTCAGAATCAGACTGATACTCCATGATCTGGTAGTCCACTATCAGATGGTACTGATCGGTAGTGATGGCTACTTTCTTTCCAAGTTCTACATTGGGATATAATTTCCCCTTGGTAATCCATTCAGTATATTCCTCAAAAATGGAGAACAACTTTTCTTCATGAGGGATTTGCTCACCTTTTATTAACCTGCGTTCAAGCAAATCAATATGCTTATCCAGTAATCCCATAAATCTCTCCAGTTCCATAAACAACAGCAAATCTGTGATCTCCCTTTGAGGAAACAAATGTTTTGATTCACTCAGCTTGTTTAGTAATGTATTGGCTTTCAGCAGATACCTGTTCACAGAATCTTTAATCCGTTGTTCTTTACCTTTGCCCCCGGAAGATGTGGCTTTGCCAACGGCCCTCATCATACTTTTCATCTCGCTGTACCAATTACGTATTTTCCTCCATCCTGGAACTTCAGGGTATTTCTCCAGAAACTTGCCAACCATGTCCAGGCACTTTCGCGTACTTTCCCACAACAAATTATAATCCGTAGGAAAATGAACATTGCTCTTTACCACAAAACTATCGGTCTTTAAGCACAAGGCTGCCACCTCTTTTTTTTTAAAAACCTCGTGACCAAACTCAACGATAACCTGGTTCAACTCCCGCACTGCCTGATCATCCAAAAGTGATACATTGTCGATAATATTCTGATATCTAACCTCTTGCCTCTCATGGCCAAAACCCTTCTCAATCCCCATGATCTGACGGATCAGATGGTCATAATTGGCAATGTGGTGAAGTTCTTCATAACTGGTATTCTGGCATAAACGTACCTGAGATAAAACAAAGATCTGCCACAAATCCATCCCTGGCCTTCCTGTACGCTTCTTACCTGTTGTGATCTTTGATTCCAGTATCTCAAATACCTTTTCGTTCCACTCGCTTGAGATAAAAATCTCTTTTAATGCCGCACACAATCCTGGAAGTGCACCCGCTCTTCTCCCGAGTGGTATCCTGGTCTCCCCAATGGGAATACTGCCAAGTGTCAATTGTTGTTCGAATCGTTTTCTCATAGTTGAATCCTTTTTGGTGGGTTACCCAAAATATCCGAATCTCATTTGTTTAATAAGCTGAATTTCTGTATTTTCGCTCATCTTACCAAATAAAAAACCCATTAGATTCAAACAAGTTATTAACAATATGTTGCTGTATCTCAATTAATTGATAGTTTTCTTTCAGACACTATATAATAGATCTCATATATCTATATGAGTTATTAATAATCGATCTAAATTTCTAAAATTTAGTAACATATCGTATTACCCCCCCCATTTTCGGATTAATTAACAAATTATTCATCCGGTTATAAATCAAACACCAAAAAGCAATGAAAAAGTATTGTATTTTTATACTTGCAATATTTCATTTGTTCATCAAATGGAATGCTGCAAATGCAGAAGAGATCATTGTGAATCAAACTTTCACGAAAGACACGGCTCAGCAATTGAATACCATGATGAATAAAAATCCTGCCGGTGACTACGTGGTGGCGTATTTCAACACGATTGAACTTGGAAAGAAGGGTAGAATCATCATTAATGATCTCCAGGGCAGAAGAATGGGAAGTCTCCCTTTACAATCGAAGCAAAACCAACAGGTAATAGACCTATCGGCATATCCTAATGGAATCTATTTGATTAACCTATTTGTTGATGAGAAATTAATTGTAACGAAAAAGCTTTCTAAAGGCTTGAATTAGATCATTATAAGAAGGAATAGCTCGTGAATCATTCATAGGCTATTCCTTTTCGATCAACCTAAAATAATTAGCAATAAATGACGAATCTAATAAAAATTCTAATTCAGTTCTCCTTTTTAATCTTATTCAGTACAATGCAAGTTACTTGCATTTCTCAAGCATGGCCTAAGGTGTATGGATATCAAATGAATGCCTTTAATAGAGATATTTTGGAAGATTATGATAAGGGTTATTACATTTGTGCTTGCTTGTTGAAGTCTGGAAGTGAATACAAATATGGCTGGTTAATCAAAACAGATATAAACGGCAATATTATTTGGCACAAGAAATTTGGAAGCCATCATGATGAAAATGCTTTTTATGATTTTGACCAAACTCAAGATCACTCTTTAATTATTAGTGGAGCTACATCCCTAATTGATCCTGAAATAGACCCTTTATTCATAAAGTTAAATACATGTGGTGAAATTGAATGGTGTAAGATTTATTTAAGTCCCGGTTTTAATACAGCCAATGGAGTAATCAGCTTACCAGACGGCAATTTCCTGGGTATGCTTCAGTATTATGGCGGAAATTATGCACATGTGCGAATTAGCCTGGTGAAAATGGACTCCGAAGGTAATCCGATCTGGATCAAGCACCTTGCACAAGAGGATTCAACGGTGGTAAATGAAGAAGGAAGACATTTATATTTTACACCAGATGGTAATTATCTCGTAGCAGGTAGTTGCTTTAGTCCTTCTCTCAAGCCCTACTTTATTAAGACAGATACATCTGGCGAAGAAATTTGGGACGTTAAATGGCCTGTTGGCAATTCCGGATTTGCTAATCGTACTGTTTTTACCAGTTATGGGATAATATATTCAGCGTGCGGTTTACAATTTCCTGGCATCCCAAGGAAACCATATATATTAAAGTTTTCAGAGGATGGTGAAATTATTAGCCAGTTTCCTTTACTTGGGGATACAATCGAAAGAGGTGGAGCTGATGCTTTATTTTTAGACAGCGATTCTATTTTTTATTCTGGTATAGTATGGACCGATGATCCATACCTATATTCCGGGTATAGTGATATCTTAAAAACAGATACAAATGGGAATATAAAACTACAAAGAAGATTAATGAATGATCTTTTTGCTCCAAATAAAATTATAAAAACATTTGATTCGAAATTGCTAACAATAGGCAGTTATGAATTGGGCGGTAATTTGGGTATTTGTTTATGGAAAATGAACACCGATCTGGAAGATGACACGCTGTATACCCAGCCTTTTACCTATGATAGTTTGTGTCCTTATGAAATCCAGTCGGATACGGTAGAGTTGGATTGCGGTTTGTTTGTGAACATTGATGAAATCCCTACGAAGGAAGAGTATGAATCCACGATAAAGATTTCGCCGAATCCGGCCAGGGAGTGGGTGGTGCTGACACTGCCGGATGTGGTTGCTGAAGGAGAAGTGCTATTGGTTGTATATGATATTTTTGGCCGGGAGGCATGGAGGCATGGAGGCATGGAGGCATGGAGGCATGGGGGCTTGGGGGCTTGGAGGCATGGGGGCATGGGGGTGTGGGAACGGTGGAGTATTACCGGTTAACCGGAGGATTTCTCTTAATGTTTCGGGTTTTGCACAGGGAATATATATTGCGGTTGTCAAAGATCATAAGAACAGGCGATACACAGGAAAGTTCGTTATTACAAAATAAAAGAAAAGAGAGGGTGTCTCAAAAGAGAGCCCCCTCTTTTCTTGTATAGATATTTGCCCTCGGGTCGGGCGGGCCTTGTTGATTTTTTTATTCTCTTGTTTTTTAGCTAATTGACCATTTTGGCCAGATTGTGAGCAATCGCAAGCAATCCCGTTTCTATTTCCACTTTCGGTAATCCCCTCAGATTAAATCGGCGGAAGTTTTTGTTATGCTTTATGGCTGCAAAAACCACTCTCATTGGACAGTAAAAACAGTCATCCTGAGCATTGTAATATAGATTCTCCTGCCTGGAAGGATTTTCACGGAACTTATCCTTTTGTTCTAAATGGAAGTAACTGAACTTGACAAAAGCTTCAACCTGTTCCTTGTCCAGGTATTCATAATTTTCTTCAGATCCATAGCCCGCATCAGCAACCACTACATCCGGCATGCTATCATATTGACCTTTATATCCTTCCATGTGCGGGCACACATGCGCATAAAACTGGCATCAGGGTCTGTCTTGGAGTAATTGTTGCGCTTACCAAGGATTTTCTCCTGCTGATCATATCGCTTGAGATTCTCCGGCCAGTTTTTCTTTGCGTAATTGATCTTTTGCTTAACTTTCTTGTCAATGTCTTTATCCTTTAAGGCTTGATCAATTTTTTCAATAGCCTGTTTAACAACTTCCGGGGCAATCTGTTCAAAGTGCAAAGGCTCGGTGTCTTTCATTTCCTGCCGGGCAACCCCGCAAGCATACTTCCATAATTCCTCCAATTGGTTTTCAATACGCTTCTTGCTGGTTTTGATGGACTTACCCCATACAAACGAATACCGGCAGGCATTCGCCTCTATTTTGGTCCCATCCAGGTAAACCTCTTTCATATTAACTAACCCGTGATCGACCAGTAGCATCACTACCTGGGAAAATACCTGCTTTAAAACTTCCTGTAACCGCTCTCCACGGAACCGGTTGATTTTTATCGATCATCTCATCCAGGGAGGGGGGAAGCAACATGATCTGGCCAAATTGAAGGCAGTTCTAAAAATAAAACACTGTTGCCGCACAAGCGACCTAATATTTTACGGTGGCTGCCGCAGGCAGGCATGCCGTCGAGCGCAGGCGAAGACGGCAAGTAAAATATTCAGTCGCGGGGCGGCAACAAAAAAAAAGAGGCTGCTCAGACTTTTGAGACAGCCTCTCTTGTTTAGTTATTAAATCACGAAATGTTAGTCGCTTTTCGTTCCGAAGATATAGCGGATGCCGATCTGCATTCTCCAGCGGGAGGCGGGATCGGATACGTTATAAGCGGCAGTATGGTCAGGTCCGCCTCTGTAAGAGAACCTTGGCGAGGTGCCATCTTCTTCGAAGCCTTCGATACGGATCAGTTGATAAGAATCAAAGTTGACGAAGCGGTGCACGCCCCATTCTTTATTAAGCATATTCAGGACATTGAAGACATCCAGTGTGAACTGGATGGTATGCCTGGTTTTCCCGGCTTTAATGTAGAAGTCCTGTACAAAACGCATATCCAGGTAGCTTTCGAATGGAACCCTGGCGCTGTTCCTTTCGGCATATCCGCCGCGGTTATCGGCCAGGTATTTGTCGCCTTCGATGAACGAATTCAGTTTTTCCCACTGTTCCTCAACGGTGTAAGTAGTTCCGCCTGAAGTGTATTCCACCAGGTTAATCTCCGACAGGTCCTTGGGGATCCAGATCAGGGCGTAATTGTCAGAGGCTTCTCCGTTAATGATCCTGGAGTTATTATAAACATATGAGAACCGCTTACCGGATACCCCATCGTAGAAGAAGCTGATCCCGGTGGCAAAGTTATTGGCATATGCTTTCTTATAACTGATGAAGGCCATCAGACGCGAGCCAAGATCGAAGTTGGAATAGGATAGGTCCAGGTTATTCCGCCCGTTGATATTGGCGACATATCTCCACTGGGAGGAGTTCTGTGAAGAAAGGCCGTCGTTCATCGACTTGGAACGTCCGTAGGTATAGGCTACCATCGACTGCAGGCCGCTTGAGAAATGCTTCTGCAACTGTGCGGTGATATTGTAGCTGAAGCCTTCGTTTGTGTTGGCGCCGACCATGATCCTGTCGTAACGGTTCTCCACCTTGTTGCTGGGGATGATCCAGCGGTCGTCCGGTCCGCCTGTCATTTGCTTGGTGGCCGGTGCAGCATTGTAGTTGTAATAGTAAATATTGTTCAACGTTTTTGTATAGATCCCTTCCAGCGTACCGACGATATCCCAGGGCAGTTTCTGGTCCACAGCAAGGCTGGCTCTCAGGATTTGCGGGTATTTGAAGTCTTCAACAAACAGGTCGATCTGTCCGCTGGGGATGGGCGACTGGCCTGTGTAGAAGTCTTCCCATTTGTATTGCGCATCGTATTCCGGGATGAAGTTTATGGGATCAGAGCCATCCTGCGGATACCTGTAACGAACGCCACCGATGGTGACACCGTTGTTATTATAAGCGCCGCCAGGCCATACCAGCGGGAGACGTCCGGTGAATATACCCGCTCCACCGCGGATCTGGGTTGTTTGCTCTCCTGTTACATCCCAGTTGAACCCGATCCTGGGAGCCCACATGAACTGTGGTTTTGGCATCTGCCCGGCCCTGGCGCCCTGCATATCATAATTAGATTCGGAAACCGGATCATAAATATTTTCGATCTTGGGGACAACCGTATCGTTGAACCCGGGTGCAGCCAGGTTATCGGTCAGGAACATGGGTATATCCAGTCGCAATCCGACAGTCAGCTTAAAGTTTTCTGAAGCCTGCCATTCGTCCTGTGCATATATACCGAATTGAAGCGTGTTGAATGTAGCCGCGGCTTCTGATCCGTCACCCGTAATGTTATCCAATAATGAATAGGAGCGGTTGTATTCAAAGGCGGAAACCTCGCCTGGAGTGCCGATGGTCATGAAATCGGCCACCGAGTTATATTTGTATTCTCCGAAATTCTGACGGATAAACAAGTTATAGGTATGTGAGTACTCCACATTGGCGCCAACTGTGATGGTATGGGCCCCTTTATAAAGGCTGAAATTATTGTTGATTGTGAGAATATCCTGGTCAAGTTTGTTCGCTGTGGAGAAAGGCTCTGAACCGACATAAATGGTTCCGGTGCCATCGTTAATGAGAACTGACGGGAAATTGGAACCGATCGGATTGCGGTCATCCCTGACAGCAGTAAAACCAAGGATCAGATTGTTGGCGTAATTGTTCCAGTTACTTTTCAATTCCAGCGCTGTGGAATTGGTCTTGCTGGGGAATTGCTGGCCCGAATTCTCAAAATATATCCTTTGGTTGGTTGATCTGTAAGGTTGGATGGCATTCAGATTCACATAGCTGTGCCGTAACATCAGTTTATGTACCTTGTTGATGTTCCAGTCAAAACGCAGAAATAACTTGTCACTTTTTAATTCATCATCGGTATTTAAATACCCGCCCGGATCATAACCATATCTGGATCTCAGCATATCGGCCAGTGAATTTAGCGTACCCTGGTCGGACTCACCCTGATAGTTAGAAAATTCATAAGGCTGGGGCCTGGTGCGGCGCTGCATTTCACTGTTCAGGAAGAAGAAAAGCTTATCCTTGATAATCGGTCCGCCGATACTTAAACCCATGATGTTATCATTAAAGTCAGCCAGCTTGGATCTGGATTCCTCGGGGTATTCCAGGTCTTTCACTGATTCCCAGGGGGTTTTCCCTGCAAGGCTCTGGTTTTGTCTGAAGGTATATAGTGTGCCTTCAAATTCGTTTTTACCGCGCCTGGTAATAGCATTGATGCTCGCACCATTGAAACCGCTCTGGCGAACGTCGTACGGGGCCATCTGTACCTGGAACTGGTCGATGATGTCCATGCTCCAGGGGGTGCCGCCGGTTTGCCCACCATTTGTCCCGGACGATGCAAGGCCGAATACATCATTGTTCACCGCCCCGTCGATGGAAATGGCATTATACCTGTTGTTGGCGCCGGCAATGGAAATACCGCCTTCACGAAATGAGGCCTGTGGCGTCAGCCGGACATAATCACCAACCGTCCGGCCAAGAGTAGGCATCTGGTTGATCACCTCTGTTGAAATAACTGTTTCGGCACCCGTCCTGTTACCATCGAATACATCACTGGTACTTGCTACGATCTCCACGCCTAACAGCTGCAGGGCCGTTTCACTCAGGCTGGCATCCACCTTGTAAGTCTGCCCGAGTGTGAGGAAGATATTGTCCTGCTCAAAATTCTGGAAACCGACATAGGTGACCGTTAATTTGTATGGACCTCCCGGGTTCATATTCGGTAAACGGTAATATCCTTTGTCATCGCTGATCGTCCCGTATTGCGCTCCGGTTTCTTTTTCCACGACAAGGATGGTGGCCCCGGTCAGGGGTGATCCCTGCATGTCGAAAATCCTGCCGTTGATACCCGCGGTGGTGGTACCCTGCGCAAAGACACCGGCGGTGATCAACGTGATCATCGCCGTAAAAATTAACTTGTAAATTTTTCTCATAGTTTAATAGTTTATTAGTTTAATTTGGGTAAATCTTTTGCGGCGAATTTATGGAAAGAAGTATTCGCATTTGTTAAATAAATGTTAACAAAAACGGGTGATATTTTGGCATAATCCATTTATGAATTTGATAATCAGATGTTAAAGTATGAGATGATTGTTAAAAAAAGTATTTATCTCTGATTATCAGCCATTTAAGATCAGAAATTAATTCTGAATGACAGGAAAAATGTCCGGCCAAAGCCCCAGAACCCACTAAAGGTATCCAGGTTATGCAAGGCCCCATCCTGTCCCCTGATGATGTGCTTGCTGTTCAGTGCGTTCAGGCATCCAAGACTGGCACTGGCATGGAATGGCCCGATCCGGAAAGGAACGCCGATGTGTAAATCCAGCGTATTGTAAGAAGGTACCCGGTATGGCTGGCTCCGGTCCTCCGGATTGGTGCGGGTCGTGGGACTGAAATCGGCATAGAACCTGTCGTAATATATCCATGAGGCAGAGAGTTCAACTGTTTTCAAGATCCTGAATAAAATGAAGACTGAGAGCTGCGTCTGCGGGGCGTCACCGACAAGAAGCCCGTCAGCATAGACATTGATGGTGTCTACGACAACGCTATTGTCATTGAATACCAATGCGGTAACATCGTTTTTCCATTTCCAGTTGCCCAGCGATAAACTTCCCCCGGTTTTCATCCAATGACTAATCCGTTGTTCGACTTCCACCTCAAAACCTGTATGCAGTGCATCCAGCCCGCTGATCATCGATGGGTCCTCAAATTGATTGTATTCATTGGTCAGCAGGGATTTATCTTCCCATTTTGTGTAATAAGCGTTCAGTTTCAGTAAAGTATATCTTAGTTTCAGGCCGTAACCGGCTTCAAAGGCCAGCGTTTTCTCATTTTTCAGATCAGCAGTTGACGTGTTGGTGAAATTTCCGAAGACGAATTTATAATACGGTGCGCGGGAAAAGTAACCGCCATTGACGTAAACATGTTGCGATTCACTGAGGTTATAATTACCCCCGGCTTTCACATCATAACCCGGTCTGAAAACCCAATCGCTGCTGATATCCTGTGCATAGTTATACCGGTCTTCCCTTCGGTACCAGTTCCCTGAAAATGTGCCCGAAAGAAAGGCGTTGGTATTCCCCCGGAGAAATTCTAACTG
>JAHYJL010000050.1 GCA_019429045.1 Bacteroidales bacterium | reverse complement strand
GACGGTAGGACGGTAGGACGGTAGGACGGTAAGACTGTAAGACTGTAAGACTGTAAGACTGTAAGACTGTAAGACTGTAAGACTGTAAGACTGTAAGACTGTAAGACTGTAAGACTGTAAGACTGTAAGACTGTAGGAGTGTAAGATATTACTATTTATGACAACCATATGACGCTAACGCAGTGAGCGTATGACCATGTATGACAATTTTTAACTCAGAACTCAGAACTCAGAACTCAGAACTCAGAACTCTTAACTTGAAACTATGGACTTTGCACTGATAGGAGCGGCGGGCTTCATCGCGCCGAGGCACATGAAAGCCATCAAGGATACCGGGAACAACCTGGTGGCAGCCGTGGATCCTTACGACTGCGTCGGGATCATCGATTCCTATTTCCCCGATACCAATTTCTTCGTGGAAACCGAGCGTTTCGACCGGCACCTTGATAAGCTGCGGAGAAAAGGGGAGGGCAAGGTGGATTATGTCACCATCTGCTCGCCTAACTACCTGCACGACGCCCACATCCGGCTGGCGCTGCGCAACGAATGTCATGCCGTCTGCGAAAAACCGCTCGTGCTGAACCCATGGAACGTCGACCCGCTGAAAGAGATCGAGGCGGAAACCGGGAAAAATATCAGCGTAATCTTGCAGCTTCGCCTGCACCCGACCATCCTCGAACTGAAAAAAAAGGTCGAAAACGGCCCGAAAGATAAGATCTATGATATTGATCTCACCTACATTACTAGCCGCGGCCGCTGGTATTTCATCTCCTGGAAAGGCGATATCGAAAAATCGGGCGGCGTGGCCACCAACATCGGGATCCATTTCTTCGATATGTTATCGTGGATCTTCGGCGACGTGGTGGAGAATATCGTGCATCATTCCGACCGCTACAGCGTGGCGGGCTACCTCCAGCTGAAACAGGCGCGGGTCCGCTGGTTTTTGAGCCTCGATTACAACCATATACCGGAAAAGGCCAGGGCTGCCGGGCAGCGCACCTACCGCTCCATCCGGGTTGAAGGGGAAGAGATGGAGTTCAGCGACGGTTTCAGCGACCTGCACACCGAAAGCTACCGGAAAATCCTGGACGGCGAAGGATTCGGAGTCGAAGAAGCCCGCCCCAGCATCAATATCGTGTATGACATCCGGAACGCCAAACCGATGGGTAAATCAGGGGAATATCACCCGTTTTTATCGAAACTCAATCCGTGAAATCTGCGCTTTTCATCTGCGCAAATCTGCGAGAAACAAAACCGAACGAATAAAATGAATCTTTATAAAAAACTACTTTCCAAAGAAGAAAAACTCTCCGTCATCGGCCTCGGCTACGTCGGCCTCCCCATCGCACTGGCCTTTGCCAGGAAAATAAGCGTCATCGGCTTCGATATCCATGCCGGCCGCGTTGAAATGATGAAAAAAGGCATTGATCCCAGCGAAGAGCTCCCTTCCGAAGAGTTTGAAAACTGCGATATCATTTACACCGCCAATCCTGAAGACCTGCGCCAGGCAAAGTTCCATATCGTGGCCGTCCCAACGCCCATCGACAAACATAACCTGCCGGACATGACCCCGCTGCTGAAAGCGTCGCATACCGTGGGCAAAGTCCTGAAAAAGGGCGATTATGTCGTTTATGAATCAACTGTCTACCCGGGGGCCACGGAAGAGGACTGTATCCCCATCCTGGTAGAGGAATCGGGCTTGAAATTCCCGGCCGATTTCAAGGTGGGCTACTCCCCTGAGCGGATCAACCCGGGCGACCGGGAACATACGCTGCAGACGATCGTCAAGGTTGTTTCGGGATGCGACGAAGAATCGCTGGATGTCATTGCAAAGACCTATGAACTGGTCGTAACGGCCGGCGTGCACCGCGCCTCATCCATCAAAGTGGCTGAAGCGGCCAAGATCATCGAAAATACCCAGCGGGATGTGAACATCGCCCTGATGAACGAGCTTTCGATCATCTTCAACCGGCTGGGGATCAATACGTATGAAGTCCTGGAGGCTGCCGGCACCAAATGGAATTTCCTGAACTTCTATCCGGGGCTTGTAGGAGGCCACTGCATCGGGGTGGATCCATATTACCTCACTTTTAAAGCGAAAGAGCTGAAATATCATCCCCAGGTGATCGACAGCGGCCGGTTCGTGAACGATTCCATGGGGCCGTATGTGGCCAAGCAACTGGTGAAGAAGCTCATCGGCGCCGGCAAGAACGTGATGCACAGCCGGGTACTGATCATGGGGACGACCTTCAAGGAAAATGTCAGCGATATCCGCAACAGCAAAGTGGCCGACGTTTACAACGAACTGAAAACTTACGGTGTTCATATTGATGTAGTTGATCCGCACGCTAATCCGGAGGAAGTGATGCATGAATACGGCTATCCCCTGGCCGGAGCTCCCACGGGCAAATACGATGCCGTTATCGTGGCCGTGGCGCACAGGGATTATACTGGCCTGCAGGAGAGCGACTTCCGGGCATTGCTGAACGAAAGAGGTATTTTGTTCGATTTGAGAGGATTGTACCGGAAGCAGATCACTGGTCTTTCTTATTGGAGCCTTTAGTAATTCGGCCGAAAATTAAAACAAATAATTCTTATTTTATTTTCATTGCTAAAAGTAAAATAATATTATCTTTGTTTTACTTTTATTCCATTATGCTATGATTATTCTGGAAAAGTATCAGGCAGGTCATTATGAGAAGACCCGGGGTTATCATTATTTCGTTCCTTCACAAATTAATGACGAGTGGATATGGACAACGCCAACTTTGAACCGGTTGCTGGAAAGGGCCGCGCTTAAACTGGGCGAACTTAATTCATTTGCCAGGCTGGTTCCGAATATTGACCTTTTCATTCAGATGCATGTAGCCAAGGAGGCTGTGATTTCAAGCAGAATAGAAGGAACGCGTACAAATATTGATGAGGCTTTCATGATGTACGATGATATTCGTCCCGAACGAAGAAACGACTGGCTTGAAGTGAACAACTATATAAAAGCGCTTAACCAGGCTATTATTGAACTTAAAGAATTGCCACTTTCATCGAGGTTGATCAAAAAAACGCACAGGGCATTGTTGGCAAGCGCCAGAGGGGAACATAAACTTCCTGGTGAATACAGGTCAAGTCAAAACTGGATTGGAGGCAACAGCCTGGATGATGCGGTATATATCCCTCCGGCTCATGGATTGATAGATAGCCTCATGAATGATCTTGAAAAATTTATCCACAATGATGAAATCAGGCTCCCATCGCTTATCAGGATAGCCATTGCTCATTACCAATTTGAAAGCATACATCCATTCCTCGACGGAAATGGAAGGATTGGCAGGCTTATGATTACATTGTTCCTGGTCAGTGAAGGAATACTTGACAAACCATTGCTTTACTTGTCTTCCTTCTTCGAAAAAAACAAAGGATTGTATTATGAAAATCTGTCAAATGTGAGGACAAGGAATGACATGCTGCAATGGCTGAAATATTTTCTGACCGGATTAGAGCAAACATCGGCGGTTACTGTCAGCACTTTGTCTGGAATCCTTCTTTTAAAAGAGAACATAGAGAAAGATATCCGGGCTACTTTTGGCCGGCGGACCGATTCAGCGCTGAGGTTGATGTACGAGCTTTTTAGAAATCCGGTCACAACGGTGGAACAGGCCGCAGGGATATGTAATCTGAGCTTTAAAGCCGCAAATAGCCTGGTGGGACAGATGCAAAAAAAACAATACATCAGGGAATTGACCGGACAGAGCAGGAACCGTATATTTATTTTTGAACAGTACCTCCGGGTTTTCGAAAATCGGTAATCGGACTGATTTCTATTTTTAATGTCTTTGCGGTTAAACCCTTTTAAAACATCTAATTCAATAAGATAAGCTTCCCGTAATGGGAAACATGCGGGGTATCGACTTTACCTTTATTCTTTCAATACCTGAAATATTGATGTAACCATTGGCCGGGTTGGGATAAATCGACCGGATTTGGAGGAAAACAATATATGGTAAAGTTAAACAATATCCGGTATATTAAAGACAGGATTGTCTCAATTTCCGACTTTATTTTTTTAGTGGTTTTCCGCTAGGGATTTGACAAAATGATGTTGTATATTTATGGTTCTGAAATTGAATGCTTCTCAAACAAAGAAGTATGCATACCAAATAGCATTGCCCTGATTTATAAATCGTATAATTATTTATAACAATGAAAATCAGAACATTATTTTTGAAATTTAAAGAAATTCGTATTATGAAATGTAATTGGATATTTATTTCAATGTTTCTTGTATTTGTTATGATTCAATGCAAATCATCATTTAGTCAGCAATATGTTCCCTTTCCGGAAGCAAATGCTTATTGGACTGTGCATGAACATGAAATATGGGTTGGAATCAATGAAACCTATATTTATACTGTTCAAGGCGACACTTTATTCAATAATATGTCTTATAAAAAGGTATATCAATTAAACGATACCTTGGAACAAGATACCATATGGAAACTTCATGTCTGCATGCGACAGGATACAATAAACAAGAGAATATTTTTTATTAGAAATTATTTAGGCGAGAATATCGAAAAGCTTGGTTATGATTTTAGTATACAACTTGGAGATACCGTTAGTCTTCCCGCGTTTGCTTTTTTAGGTTATGATACACTTTTTAAGTATTATTATTTTGAAGATTCCATTCTATTAATGAACGGGGAGTATAGACGAGCATATTGGTACAGTTCGATATCGGTTCTTGGTTATGGTTTGTGGGTCATTGAAGGTATTGGTGAAAATGGAGGTCCCTTTCCCTATTCATACGGGGATCCATCTTACATTGGAGAATTATTATGTTTTAGATTGGATGGTCAATTCATATACGGCTCAGAGGAAGATTGTGATTTTGATGTTAACGTAGACGAGTTGCTAACTTATAATAAATTAGGTTGTTATCCTAATCCTGCAAACAATTTTTTGAATATAGATATACCATGTACTCACGCAAAGTTTTATGACATTGTACTTATAAATCTTCTTGGAAATCCTGTTATGAAAAAATCAATTCTTCCCTGCGATTCGTCAGTTCAATTAGATGTTTCCAAGATTCCCGGAGGATGTTACTTTCTGCTAGTCAGGTCTGATTCTTACAAATATGCATGCAAAGTAATTATTAACCATTAATGACTTAAATATGAAAACAATGAAGCGTTTCTTAATAATTGTTTTTAGCGCTTTTCTGAGCTATTGCGCTTTTGGTCAAATTATTGACAGCACAAACAATAATTATTACTTCTATTGTGCCCAAATGGATCCCTACTATGATAGCTTGACTACAATCACTCCGGATTCCATCAAAATACAAGGATTAATTAATTATGAGAGGTGGAAGGATTTTTGGAGAACAAGAGTATATAGCGCTAATGATTCAATACAAGGCAGTTTCACAAAGTACGCGACAATTATGAATCTTTACAGCGAAAATCCTTATCTTCTCCCAGCTGATAATGATAATTATTTTTGGGAATTTGTTGGCCCAGATATTACCTTCGCATAATATGGGGATTATCGTAAGCTTGTACGTTAATCCTTCCAATATTGACCATGTCTATGCAGGTACAAATGCATCTGGTTTGTTTAGAACATTAGATGGAGGTCAAAATTGGGAAAATATTACGGATAATTGTCTTCAACATGGACTTGGAGTTTTGGATTTAGCAGTAGATCCACAAGATGAACAAGTAATTTATATCTCCACTGGTAATGACAGAAATAAATATGGAACGGGTATTTATAAAACTACCAATGGTGGATTGTCATGGCAACATGTTTTATCATTTAATCCGGGTGAAAGAAAGAAAGCGAGGAAAATTATAATGGATCCATTAGATCCTGATGTCGTTTATGCATTAGTTAATGAATATGTATTCAGAACTTTAGATGGAGGTAACAATTGGGAAATAATATTTAGTAATCTAACATGGGACCCGGATTGGTGGGATACAGATAAATATTTAATCGATATCGAAATTAAGCCAGGGGATCCAAATACCATCTATCTAAGCAGTTCGGGTATTGGGTCCTTACAAACTCATATACAAAGTGCTGAGTTATGGTATACTAACAACGCGAAGAGCCCTGAACCTCAAATTGTTTGGTCAAGGTATGAGGAAGGATTACGGGATTTCATGCAGTTTATGACCATCGAGACAAATCCTTTAAATCCTGACGTGCTTTATATTGCCTATAGTGTCGATACTTTAGTTAATAATCAAAATAAGCGCAAATTATATCTGAAGAAACTCACTTTCTCGCCCTTGGCTCTTTATAGTATTTTTGACACAACATTTAATGATTCATATTCAACTCGGTTTGGGGGATTCGGGCAAACTATGAGAGATTTAGAAATATCCCCTTCAGATTCAAATTTATTATTTTTTGGAGGATATAATCTAACAGTTTTTAGTTTGGCAAGTAATAAAAGTGTTTATTTCTACAAAGTCAATACAATTTCACATCCCTCTTTTCATGTAGATCAGAGATCGTATGAAATTATATATTATAACGGAAATACATATTTATTTTGTGGTAATGATGGCGGAGTATCTATGTTCACATGGGAAACAAAAATAATGGAAAGCCTTAATGGAACTGGACTGAATAATTTACAATTTTATGGAATTGCGAACAGTGAAGTCACACCTAAATATTACATTGGAGGTACGCAAGACAATGGAATTATTGGAAATGGGCCGGGATATTGGTATAGAGAAAATTTAGGTGATGGATATGAAGCAATTATTGATCCTGTGACTCCTAATATTGTATATTGTACTTATAATGACGGATCAAGGGGAGTCGGAAAATCTGAAGATTATGGTGTCACATTCAAACGTATTAATAGTAATGTACCTTCCTTTGCAAAAAAAAATGCTTTAAATGATAGACCTTTTTATATGTCGCCAAATGATCATAAAACATTAATGGTATGTTATAATGATGTATATAAAACATCTAACGCAGGCCTTCAATGGTACGCTATTTCTGATCTATCTGCAACCTATGGTATTGAAAATACGGGTGCGATAAGTGGTCTAGGTAACTCTGCAGCCAATGAAAGTGTTATATATTTGGGGTATGCGCAACCCACATGGAATAATTCGGATAGAAAAAGATTATTTAAGACTTTAGATGGAGGGGCTAATTGGATAGACCTGACTTAACAAATATGGAATATTGTCGCTTGGGCCGGTATTACGAATATTGTAGTATCACCATATGATCCTGACAAGGTTTGGATTTCTTTCGGTGGATTCTGGGAAGATAACGGCATTGTAAAGAATAGGGTTATATTTTCATCAGATGGGGGTTCAAATTGGTCAGATATTACTTATAATCTTCCAAACCTACCGGTTAACTGCCTTACAGGCATCAAATTTGATAATGACTTCACGCCAGTGATTGGCAATGATTTAGGGATCTTTCTTTATAACAATCTCATCGAGAGTTGGGAAAATATAAATAATGGATTGCAACCTTGCATTGTAAGTGACATCGAAATTAATTATCGGGAGAGTGAATTAAGTATTGCAACGTTTGGTAGAGGAATTTGGAAATCCAAAATCCCTTGTACTAAGGGCCATAATGATATTATTATCACCCAGAATGAAATCTGGTGTACTTCTCGGGTATTATTTAATGATGTAATAATTGAAGACGGAGCAGTTTTGGAAATTCAAAGTAGCATTTATGCAAATAATGATGTTTCAATCATAGTCAAGCGTGGAGCTGAGTTAATATTGAATGGCGGTTTGCTAACATCCAATTGCGGAATGTGGAATGGAATTATAGTATGGGGAACGGCAAATGACAATCAATTCACCCCAGGTGCACAGGGAAAACTGACCATTATTAACGGCGGTACAATAGAAAACGCCATTGCAGCGGTTCGGTTAGCCAGAACCGATGGGATGAAATATGTTTCCGGATACGAGGGGGGAATCATCCAGAACAATGACGCGCACTTTATTAATAACCGGACCGGGGTAAGGTTCTATCCATACAGGAATATGGTGTCAGGGGTTGAGGTTGACAACCTGAGCTATTTCCAAAATACGGAATTTCTTACCGATGATAAACTGGCCGACGAGAGCCTTCCGGTGGGTTTTCTCCATATGCATGGCGTAAAAGGAATATCCATTCAGGGATGTTCATTCACTAACTCCCGGCCGGATGAAGAAGCTGCTATCAGAGAACGTGGAATCGGAATATTCAGCGAGGACGCTCATTTTATCGTTTCCAATTTCTGCCCTGGAGGGTATCCTTGTGAAGAACCAATCCGCTCCTCCTTCAGGGAATTGAATTACGGTATCCATGCAAGCAATCCCGAATCAGCAAAAATCTTTGAAGTATGTAATTCCGATTTCTATAATAACCTTACAGGCATTTATGCCAAAGGAGTTGATTTTGCCAATATCACATTCAATAATTTCGAGCTGCGCAATGTGAGTATAGTCCATCCGCTTAATGATATTTTCGGCGGACTGTTCCTGGATAACTGTACCGGGTACACGGTTGAGGAAAACAATTTTTATAACGACAACCCCTATGATCCTCATAATGAAATCCAAAGTATCGGCATCACCGTGGATAATTCCGGGAACGATTTTAATATGATATACCGGAACACGTTTGACCGGTTGCACCTTGGCATCCTTGCACAAAATAATAACCGGGGGACAAGTGAACTGACAGGATTAAAGCTGAAATGCAACAGGTGTTCAAATAATCAGGGGGATTTTGCCGTAACTTCCGACGGCTCATCCCTGAATCCGGGTATCTCATGGTACCAGGGAGCTTACGACCCCCGTGACAATACGGCGCCGGCCGGGAACTGGTTTTCTCATAATGTGAACAACGACCCTTACAGCGATTTCAACAATACCCTCAGGCAGTCCTGGATCATTTATTTCCATCATCTGGGCAATCCTTACGACCCATGGGTGCCTGTATATTACCAGAATATCACTCCGCATGGGTATAACTTCTTCACTTCCTTTGATGAAGTGTGCCCATCGCATTTTCAGCTTGGCGGAGGATTTTTGAAATCAGCCCCAGCGTTTGCGGACATTGAATTGCTGAAAGAAAGAATGTTTTCGATGCAGCAATCACGAGATTCCGCTGCCATTGCGCTCCGTCTTTGGATTGATGCCGGAAATACCCCACAATTGAATGATGAGGTTGCATATGCTATCCCTGCACAATCGCTGGAAATATACGATGATTTGATGGCGTATTCACCTTATCTTTCCGATACGATCCTTGCGACGAGTATTGGCAAAAACGAAGTGCTGATCAATGCCATGATAAGGGACATAATGGTCGCTAATCCGCATGGGGCGAAACGGGAAGCTTTAATTGAAGCGCTCGAACAGCGGGTTCCTCCGGTTCCGGAGTACATGATGGCTCAGATCATGGCCGGGTTGGACTCTCTGTCACTGAAAGAACAATATGAAAGTGAAATAGCATGGTACGAACAAGAAAGGGCATTGGCCTTCAATCAACTCATGAACATTTATTTAACAGATTCTGTATTGCAATATCAGGATGACAGCATTGCCTCATTGATTTACACCCATGGAACACTTCACCAAAATTATCTTTTAGCTAAAAGGTACCTGGATAATTCCGATACAACAAATGCTTTCCTGCAATTAAATTCTATTCCTGACAGGTTTGTGATGAACCCGGACCAAACTGTAGAATACCAGGATTACATTACCTTGTTTACCCTTCTGAAAAATCTGAAACAATCCGGGTATCCTCTTGATTCACTCGACATACCTTCCCGCCAGGTGTTGTATCAAATGGTCGGTAAACATTCACGGCCTGCTATTATGGCTCAAAATATTCTGCAACATATTGATACGGTTTACTACCCTGAAAAATATATCCTGCCCGTGTCAGGGCCTCAGCTGAGAAGATATGATGCCGGAATTCCTTTCATGAATCCTTCAGTGGTTCAAAACAGTGTTATGAAAGTTTACCCCAATCCTTGCCGGGATTATTTTATTATCGATTATTCTTTTGAAAAGATACCGCGAAATGCCTTTTATTCTATAACCGACCCTACCGGGAGGACAATCGATGCCGACCGCTTGAACAGGCAACAGGATCAATTGATCAAAAGAACCTCATCACTGAGCCCGGGCCTTTATACAGTCCGGTTTAATATCGATGGCAGGGAAGAAAAGGCCCTGAAAATCAGCGTGATAAAATGAAAATACTGGATTGATAAAACCTCCACTCACTCATGAAACAATTGACGGTCCTGTTCTTCATAATGTCCTGCCTGTTAGGCACCAAAGCTCAGTTTACCTATTTTCACAACAGGTATAACAACGATAACTGGAGTGCAGCATTAACCGTGCTTGAAACGGAAACAGGTTATGTTATCAGCGGTGTAAGCGGAGTGATTTCCAATGAATACATGTTCCGCAGAATTGTAATGACAGCGATCGACCATGACGGTAATCAGCTATGGTGGAAAACTTACGGGGAAGATTTCCATGACTATTATGCCGGCTTGATGCGGGGCTGCAACCGGACGATGGATGGCGGCTTCGTAATCAGCGGAACAATCTGGGATGGTATCCGGGCTGTCGGACTCTTGATCATATTCGATCAAAATGGAGATTCCCTGTGGTCCCGGATCTATGGCGACACGATAACGCCTGGCTACTCATCCACCAATTTTGCGGTTTGTGAACAGTTACCCGATAAAGGGTATATTATCACCGGTGATACGTACATTTCGGGCGATGACGGAGATATATTACTTATCAGGACCGACAGCGTTGGCAATGTGATCTGGAACAGGCATTACGGGGCACTCCACTGGGTGGAAGCGGGGAATTCTGTTACCCGCCTGCCTACCGGTGAATTTCTGGTAGGAACAATCAGGCAGAGAACGGATTCTTACTATTCTATGGATCCGGGCATCTTGAAAGTAGACAGCATGGGTAACGAACTCTGGACGAAGTATTACGGGGGGCCATTCAGTGATGGCCACGGCATTGTCACACTCGCGAGTGACGGCAATTACATCGCGGCAAGCGTTTATGCTGTGGCCCAGCCACACTTTGCTCAAAAAATGCAAAAAGCCTGGGTATTTAAAACGGATACTTCGGGAAACGTAATCTGGGACAAGCAATACAGCGATACGGTTTTCTCAGGATGGTGTTCAACTGTAGATGAGTTGGATGACGGCAGCATTATCCTGTGTGGCACGGGATCTTTTTATGACGGCTTCGGTACAAAAGGATGGATCTTAAAGACGGACCAGAACGGCGACAGCCTGTGGATGCGGAGATACGGCTTCTATCCTGAATATCTGAATCATATGAATGATCTCAGGGTCACCTCCGACCACGGGATCATCATTACCGGTATGACGATGGGATTTCCGGAATGGGAGCAGTCAATCTGGGTTCAGAAACTCGACAGTATCGGCTGCGATACGGCCGGTTGCGACACAACGGTTTTCATCGTTGAGCTGAAGCCAAAAACAAAAATGATAAGTGACATTCATATTTACCCCAATCCTGCCAATGACCGGATATTTGTCGGGGTGGCCGGTGATTTGCCCCACACGGGTAATCGCCGGTATAATATGGAAATTCTGAATATGTTTGGAGAAAAAGTATCAGAGGTCGGTTTAACACAAATTTCAGAATCATTATCCCATGATGTTTCCGGGTTTGCGCCTGGACTTTACCTGTTGCTTATCAGGAATGACCAAAGAATTTTAGGCACAGGAAAATTTCTGGTCATCAGGTAGATAATTTATCCGTTCAGGTAATCAAATACTTAACGCGCCTTCGTGAAATCCTTTGGGTTCCTTTGCGGTTAAACACAATTAAAACATCTGATTCAACAAGATAAGCTTCCCATAATTGCATAGCCTAATTTCTGTTATCTTTGCCAATTAATCCTGAGCCTGCTCTGAAAAATGCAATTTTAAAATATGCCACAAAAACACGAATACACCAAAACTCACAAAAAGTTAATAATCAAGCTAAATGCCTTTAGTGAATCTTTGTGTTTTTGTGCTTTAGTGGCAAATAAAGGATTTTCGGACGGGCTTCAATCTTACATCTGAAAGATTTAAATGAAAATCCTCGTCACAGGCGGCACAGGCTTTATCGGATCCCATACGGCGGTCGAACTGCAACAGCAAGGGTTCGAAGTGCTTATCGTGGATGACCTGTCGAATTCAACCGCTGAAGTAGCCGACCGGATCGGGATGATCACCGGGACAAAACCGCCGTTGCATGTCTTCGATTTGTGTGACGCAGGTAAAACGGAAGATTTATTCATCCGGGAAGAAGGGATCGCAGCAGTGATCCACTTCGCCGCCCATAAGTCGGTGGGCGAATCGGTGCAGCAACCGCTGAAATATTACCGGAACAACTTGCTTTCCACGGTCAACCTGCTCGAAAGCATGGCCCGTCATGGCGTGAAGCATCTTATCTTTTCGTCGTCCTGCACGGTTTACGGGCAGCCGGATGAACTGCCCGTGACAGAGCATACGCCCCTGAAAAGAGCTGAATCACCTTACGGGAATACCAAGAAGATCATGGAAGACATCATTTCCGATACGGTGAAGACTGCTGATGTGGCTGCCATCTCGCTCCGTTACTTCAATCCCACCGGCGCCCATGAATCGGCCCTGATCGGCGAGGCCCCTTCCGGCATCCCGGACAACCTGGTGCCATACATCACCCAGACAGCCATCGGCGCGCGGTCTTTCCTGCGGGTTTTCGGCGACGATTACGATACCCCCGACGGCACGCCCATCCGCGATTACATCCACGTGGTGGACCTGGCCAAAGCCCACGTGGTTGCCCTGAAAAGGATGCTGGACGGGAAATGCAAAGACCGCTATGAAGTATTCAATTTGGGAACCGGCAGGGGATACAGCGTGATGGAGGTCATCAAGGCCTTTGAGCGTGTTTCGGGAATGAATCTCAATTACCAGGTCGTCGCCCGCCGGCCCGGCGATATCGTGAAGATCTGGGCCGACCCATCCTACGCCAACCGCGAACTCGGCTGGAAGGCAGAAAAGGGACTCGACGACATGATGGGCTCGGCCTGGAATTGGGAGCAGGCAGGTTTACACTTATCCACACTATCCACTGATGCCTGAATCCCTGAAGCCGGCCGCCATCCGCTGGTTGCCCGGCCTGCCGGCAATGATATTCTTTCTTCTTTTCCTGGCGCTGGGCCTGACCATTACAGGCGATTATGGCATCCACTGGGACGATCATGCCCAGTACCGCCACGGACTCGTGACCGCAGACTTTGCCAGGGAGTTTTTTCAATCCCAACCGGAACGGGAAACCCTTTCGGGTATCAGGCTGGAAGAATACAAAGACAGGACGCATGGCGTGGTGTTCCAGATGCTTGCCCTGGGTATTCAAAACCTTCTCCGCCTGGACGATCCCCGGGATACTTTTTTATTGCGGCATTATATGACCTTCATCGTATTTTTTATCGGGCTCATCTTTTTTTACCGGCTGCTGAAACTGCGCTTCGATAACCCTGCCCTGGCGCTTCTGGGAGTGGTGATGATGATCCTCAGCCCGAGAATATTCGCCGATTCATTCTACAATTCGAAGGATGTCGTTTTCCTGTCGCTGACCATTATCAACACCTGGACACTCGTTAAGTTTCTGCAAAGGCCAACCGTTCCCGCGGCGATGTATCATGCCCTGGCCGGCGCCCTCCTGATCGCAATACGCATCACCGGCTTATTTGTGCCGGCCATCACCCTTTTATTTGTACTTTTAATTTCTGTTAAAAAGAACCTGTTCCTTACAAACCACGAAAAAAGTCAAACTTCATTTGGGACCCATCTCCGTTCCCGGATGATAACAGCCGGTATTTACCTGGTCATGACGCTTCTGCTGACGATCGTTTTCTGGCCTTACCTCTGGCGCGATCCTTTCAGCCGCTTATCAGAGATATTCACCGCGATGAGCCATTTCAAATGGGATGACCCGGTGTTGTTCCGCGGAGATTTTATCTCGCCCACCGCCTTGCCGTTTTACTATATCCCTTACTGGATAGCCATTACAACCCCCATGCTTTACTCCCTGTTGTTCCTCGCTGGAATCGGTTTTACGGTTTTCCGGCGGCGGACAGGCTTTCCCGGTATGATCGACCTGGTAAACCTGGCCCTGTTTTTCTTCCCTTTATTGGCCGTTGTTCTCCTGGGATCCGTTATCTACGATGGCTGGCGGCAGATGTTCTTCCTCTGTGTGCCGATGATGCTGCTGGCCATGACCGGTTTCAGCGAAACCCTGGAATATATCAAAAGAAATGTCCGGCAGCGGTTCAAAACCGGTTTCAGGCTGATGCTGTTTGGAATAGTTGCCATATCGTGGGCCGGCTCGCTATATTTCATGGTGCGTTATCATCCGAATCAGCATGTATATTTCAACTGCCTGGCCGGAAAAGAAACGACCCGGAATTTTGAAGCCGATTACTGGGGTTTGTCATACCGGCAGGTTCTGGAATATCTTCTGGTACATGATCCTTCCGATACGATCCTGGTCTTTTCGGTCAACTGGCCGGGAGAGGCCAATGCCGATATTTTGCCCGTTGCCCGGCGAAAACGCCTACATTTTGTTCCTCCCGAAAAAGCTGTTTATTACCTTTCCAACTACCGTTTCCCTCCTGAGCATCATAAATTTTTCAGCCGGGAATATCCCTATGACCAGCCCGTAACCGAGGTCTCTGTAAAAAAGAACAAGATTTCAGGGGCCTACCGGTTAACGCAGGGGTGGGAATAATCGGCCCCGGCATTGTCGCATGCAGGGGTAATAATGTTATTTTTGTTTTTTAAGAAATGATTTTGCCATGACTTTCAGATCCACTATTCTCATTACGGGTGGGGCGGGTTTTATCGGCTCCCATGTCGTCAGGTTTTTCGTGAACAAATACCCGGACTACCGTATCGTCAATCTCGATGCGCTGACCTATGCCGGCAACCTGGAAAACCTCAGGGATATCGAGAACAAAGCGAATTACGTATTTGTCAGGGCCGATATTTCTGTTGAGAAAGAAGTTTTTGACGTTTTTGAAAAGCATAAACCCGACGGGATTATCCACCTGGCAGCCGAATCGCATGTCGACCGCTCGATATCCAATCCGACGGAGTTCATTTACACCAACATCATCGGAACGGTGAACCTGCTGAACGCCGCCCGGATGCTGTGGAAAGACCAACCGGGGGGGAAGCGGTTCTATCATATTTCGACCGATGAAGTTTACGGTTCACTGGGCGATACGGGTATATTCACCGAAACCACGCCCTATGACCCGAAGAGCCCTTATTCGGCCTCCAAGGCCAGCAGCGACCACCTGGTCAGGGCCTATCACCACACCTTCGGGCTCCCGGTGGTCATATCCAACTGCTCCAACAATTACGGTCCCAACCAGTTCCCCGAAAAGCTCCTGCCGCTGTTCATCCACAACATCCGGCAAAATAAACCGCTGCCGGTATACGGCAAAGGGGAAAACGTGCGCGACTGGCTTTACGTCGTCGACCACGCCCGGGCGATCGATTTGATCTATCACCGGGGAAAGGATGGGGAGACTTACAATATCGGCGGGAACAACGAATGGAAGAATATCGATCTGATAAGGCTGCTGTGCAAATTGATGAATGAAAAACTGAGACGCCATCCCGGCACATCCGAAAAACTGATCACTTACGTTAAGGACCGCGCCGGCCATGATCTCCGTTATGCCATCGATTCATCCAAACTGCAAAATGAACTGGGATGGAGTCCCTCGGTGACATTCGAGGAAGGGCTCTCCCTGACGATCGACTGGTATTTGGCCAACCAGAACTGGCTGGACCATGTGACCTCGGGGGATTACCAGAAGTACTATGAAAATCAGTATTTGAAAAGATGAAGAATTCAACACAATAGGCACAGTAGGACACATAGATAACACATAAGAACTATGTGCCTCCTATGTGTCCTATTGTGCCTATTGTGGTTAAAAAAACTTAGCCCTTGCTTAAAAGACTTTTTTCCATATCAGCCTCGCGGAAAAAAACGCCGGATTTCACTGCGATCAAAACCGACATGCACTCTCATCTCATCCCGGGGATCGACGATGGCGCCCGGACGATGGAGGATTCGCTTAACCTGGTCAGGAAAATGCATGCACTGGGCTTCACCAAACTCATCACCACCCCGCATATCCAATCGGAATTCTTTAAAAACACCCCGGAGATCATATTGTCAGGTCTTGAAAATCTTCGCGAAGCCCTTGCCGCTGAGAACATACCCGTTCAAATGGAGGCAGCGGCAGAATACCTGCTCGACGATGGCTTTGAAGAAAAAATGAATGCCGGCAACCTGCTTTCTTTCAGTGATAAGCACATCCTGATAGAATTATCCTACTACAATCCTCACCCCAACCTTAAATCATTCATTTTTAATCTTCAATGCGAAGGATATAAGGTCATCCTCGCCCATCCCGAAAGATATACATACTGGTTCAAGGATTTCAGCAAATTTGAAGATCTGAAGGAACGCGGCGTTTTCTTCCAGTTAAATACCGTTTCCCTGGCTGGTTTTTATCCGGACACTGTAAAGAAATTCGCCGAAAAGTTCATTGAAAAGGGCATGATCGATTTTATTGGTTCCGACATGCACAACACGAATTACATGGCAGCGCTGGAACGCAGCTTGAAAGAAAAGCCGCTGGCCCGGTTGATTGCTTCCGGGAAGCTGAGGAACGGGGAGCTTTGAGGGTCGGCGGTCGGCGGTCGGCGGTCAGCGGTCGGCGGTCGGCCGTTTAAACTCCGCACTGCTTATCACCACATCCCTCTTCACCTTCTTGATCAAACCTTGCAGCACGCTGCCCGGGCCCACTTCGATGAACTGGGTCACGCCGCTGGCGATCATATTCTTGACGGTTTGTGTCCAGCGGACAGGGGAGGTGAGCTGGGCGATGAGGTTTTTTTTGATGATCTCGGGATCGGTGACGCCCTGGCCCGTCACATTCTGGTATACCGGGCAGATGCCTTTATTGAATTTCGTGGTTTTGATAGCGTTGGAAAGCTCTTCGGCGGCGGGTTGCATAAAAGGGGAATGAAACGCCCC
>JAHYJL010000049.1 GCA_019429045.1 Bacteroidales bacterium | reverse complement strand
GTCGCAAAGATCTCTGCCGACCGAGTCACAAACTCTTGCTTCCATTTAGAAATCATATTGGGATGCACCTCAAACCTCTTTGAGAGCTCGGCCATTGTTTCGCGTTCCCGGAGCGCTTCAATGGCTAACTGGGCTTTAAAACCCGCTGTGTGTTTTTTTCTTTTTGCTTTCATAATTCCACGGTTAAAATTAGTCGTTTTTCAACTTAACACGTGGTCTGAATTTTGGGGAGTATTATAAGGAACTTCGATTCACAAATCACCAAGTCTTCAACCAAACCGAGAAGATAATCAATAAAATTGAGGCCGCATTATCAAAGCAATAGTGATAAGGCTCCCTTCCCCCGGGTGGGGGAAGGGCTGGGGATGGGGGCTGAACAATGTATCTAAATCCAACCCCGTCCCAGCCTCGAACTACAGACAAAACACTTTCCGTCTTTCAGCCCCCTCCCGACCTCCCCCACCCGGGGGAGGAGTGTACTTTTAGTACATTATTAAGATTAATGCTTATTATTCCCTTTCCCCGGTTGGGGAAAGGGCTAGGGATAGGGGCTGAAGTATCTAAATCCAGACCCGACCTAGACTCGAACTGCAGCCAAGTGACTTTTAAACAGCCAGTTAACCAAATAACCATGAGAAAATTTGGATATTTCCCTTTTTTCAGAAAATAAAGTATCTAAAAATATTTTGAAGGTAACAGAACTGAGCTAATCCTTATCTATCAAGGAATACGATAGGTGTAAAAAGAAAAAACCGGCTAAAAAACCGGCTTAGTCGACTTCGGCTCCCCGACCTGGACTCGAACCAGGGACCTACTGATTAACAGTCAGTCGCTCTAACCAGCTGAGCTATCGGGGAAAATAGCCTTTCTCGAAAACGAGGGCGCAAAGGTAGTGAAAATTTTGAATTTTGAATTTTAAATTTTGAATTAAGATGGTTCTCTTTTGAAATTTATTTATAAAGGTATTCATAATGAAATACATATAATTCAAAATTTAAAATTCAAAATTTATAATTCTTCATTGAACTACCTTTGTAGGCTAAAATCTTCAAACCTCTGCATCAATGAAGAAAATCCTCGGCCTGGGAAACGCTCTGGTGGATATCATGACCCAACTGGACCATGATGAATACCTGCCTTTTTTTAAACTGCCCAAAGGGAGCATGATCCTGGTGGATGGCGACCGCTCGGAAAAAATCTATGATGCAACCATGCACCTGGAGAAAACGGTCCGCTCGGGCGGTTCCGCGGCCAATACCATCCACGGTCTCGCAAACCTGGGCGTGGAAAGCGGCTTCATCGGCAAAATCGGGACGGACGACATGGGCAAAGTGTTCCACGATGACCTGGTGGCCGCCGGCATACGCGCCCACCTAAGCCAGAGCAACACCTCCACAGGCCGCGCCATCGCACTCGTCAGTCCCGACACGGAACGCACCTTCGCCACCTATCTGGGCGCCGCCGTGGAACTCACTGCCGCCGATTTCGATGAGGATGTTTTTAAGGCCTATGAAATCCTCCACATTGAAGGATACCTCGTCCAAAACCAGTCTATGCTCCTGAAGGCTGTTCAGCTGGCTAAAAAGAACAACCTGATGGTCTCCCTCGATATGGCCAGCTATAACGTAGTGGCGGAAAACCGGGAATTCCTGGAGCATATCATCCGCCGATACGTCGATATCGTTTTCGCCAACGAAGAGGAAGCCAGGGCCTTTACGGGAAAGGCGCCCGCCGAAGCGCTCGAAGCCCTGGCCGAACATACGGCCATCGCCGTGGTGAAGACCGGCCGGAATGGTTCCCTGGTGAAAAAAGGGATGGAGTCCCTCTGCATCGGCATCATCGAAGTGAACAGCATCGACACCACCGGCGCAGGCGACCTCTATGCCGCAGGATTTTTGTATGGCATGGTGAAGGGTTATGATATCCTTAAAGCGGGTACCATCGGGGCATTATTGGCCGGGAAGGTGATCGAGGTCGTTGGGCCGAAACTGGACGATGCCAGGTGGGGAGAGGTTAAGCGGGAGCTTAATATTAAATGACCCCTCCCCCCGAGAGGCTGTATCATAATTCAAAAGTCTCTCTTTTTTTGTAGTCCGACGACTGAAGCCGTCGGTTCCAGCCCTTGTAACATACTCGGAACCAACGGCTTTAGTCGTTGGAGCACGACCCAATTCCAGGCAGTAATTCGATTGCATAGACTTTTGATACAGCCTCCAGGGGGTGGAGTAATGAAGATTGCCCCCCTTTGCCAATCATTTTTCTGAATATCTTTGCCCATTATCTGATGTGTTTTGCCTGAGAGAGTATTTATAACCGGCTGCGGCGTCATTACGGCCATCGGCGACAACCTGGAGGAAAACCTGCGCTCGTTGCAGGCTGGCGTTTCGGGCATCGGCGAGATCCGCCTGCTGGAGACACTGCACCGCGGCAAGCTGCCCGCGGCGGAGATCCGCCATACCGACCGGAAACTGGCGGAAATGCTGGGCTTACCGATGCAGGATGGCCTTACGCGGACGGCATTGCTGGCCATGATCGCCGCGGATGAAGCGGTAAGACATGCCTGCTGCAACCTTGGCGACAGGTGGCGGACCGGCCTGGTGTCGGGCTCTACCGTCGGCGGGATGGTGACGGCGGAGAAATACTACTTGGACTATCTCTCGAATGACACCCGTAACGCCTGGATTGAGGGCAACGACTGCAGCGAGAGCACCGAAAGGATCGCCCGCCGCCTCGGGATCCGCCAGTATGTTTCGACCATCAATACCGCCTGTTCTTCCTCGGCCAATGCCATTATGTGCGGAGTGCAGCTGATAAGGGCTGGCCTGCTCGACCGGGTGGTCGCCGGCGGCACCGATGCCCTGTCGATGTTCACCCTGAACGGGTTCAATACGCTGATGATCTACGACCGGGAGCCGTGCAGGCCTTTCGATGACAGCCGCAACGGACTGAACCTCGGAGAAGGGGCGGCCTACCTGGTCCTGGAACCGGAGAGGACTTTGAAAGGCCGCAACCCGCTGTGCGAGGTCACCGGTTTCGGCAACACCACCGACGCTTTTCACCAGACGGCCCTTTCGCCTGAAGGCACGGGCGCTTACATGGCTATGAAAACAGCTCTGGAACGCAGCGGGATTTCCCCGGAGCAGGTCAGCTATATCAATGTGCACGGGACGGCTACGGTGAACAACGACCTTTCGGAAGGCAAGGCTATAGAACACCTCTTCGGAATAAAGGTCCCGCCGGCCAGTTCAACCAAATCCAACACCGGCCATATGCTTGGCGCTTCGGGGGCCGCCGAGGCGGTCTATTCCGTCCTGAGCATCCTGCACGACACGATCTGGCCCAACCTCCGCTTTGTCACCCCCATGCAGGAACTGCATTTTGCCCCGGCAGAGCGGTATATCCATGGCAGCGGCGTGCGGCACGTCCTGTCCAATTCCTTCGGTTTCGGGGGGAACAACACTTCACTGGTCTTATCCAAATGCTGACATGAAGATTTGTATCAACGGCACCGGAAACGTATCGCCCCAGCCTACCTGGGACAACAGCCAGTTCCTGGAACAGGTGCAGGAGTATCATGCCCGCATGATCCAGTGCCTGGAGCCCGATGTTGACCCGGGGCTGGATGAAAAATACCTGCGCCGCATGAACCGGATGCTCCGGCTGGGATGGATCGCTTCGAAGATCTGCCTCGACGATGCCGGCGCCGGCGTTCCCGACGGCATCATCACCGGTTCGGGCTGGGGAAGCGTGCACGACTCGGAGAAATTTCTCCTGACTATTTATAAAAATAAAGAGAATCTTCTGCCTCCCACCCCTTTCATCCAGTCGACCCACAACGCCCTGGGCTCGCAGATCGCCATTTTGCTGGGCAACTTCCGCTACAATGTGGCCTACGCCCATGCCAGCTTTGCTTTCGAGCACGCTCTTCTCGACGCGATATGCCAGCTCCGGAGCGGTGAAATGAAGAACGTGCTGCTGGGCGGTTTCGACGAGATCACCGAAAACCAGTTCACCCTGATTGGCCGGCTGGGCCGGTGGAAAAATGAACCGGTCAGCAACCTGTCGCTGTATCATACGGGTACTTCGGGCAGCATTGCCGGCGAGGGATTTACTTTTTTCTGTCTCCAGGGCGAAGAAACTTCGAAAACCTATGCCGAAGTGAAAGACGTGATGACCCTTTTCGATATGCCTTATGTGGACCGGGCAACGGACGGCATACGGTCTTTCCTGCAGCGGAACGGACTGGAGCCGGAGGATATCGGGTGGGTCTTTGCCGGCTTGAACGGCGATGTGGATGATGACCAGGTATACCGCGATGTGCTGAGGAACCTATTCCCTGCCGGGACCGGCCTGGCCGCCTGGAAGCACCTGTGCGGCGAGTACCTGACGGCATCGGCTTTCGCCATGTGGGCGGCCGCAAAAGCTTTGAAGGCGCAGATCATTCCGGAAGCGATGAAGATACTCGGCGCCAGCAGAAGAAAAGAAATCAATCATATCCTGATATACAACCATTTCAAAGGCATGCACCACAGCCTGATCCTGCTTCGCAGGGCCGGCTGATTAAGCGGACGATCATGAAAAACAGCAGCATCCTGCCCCGGTTCCCCCACCAGTTCCTTTATTTCACGGGATTGCGCATCCGGCGGATGTGTACGTTGCTATCATCACGCTTTGTGCCGCCGGCGGTGGCTGTTTATGAGAAGGCGCAGGGTTTCTGGATCTCGCAGGCGCTGGTAGCGGCGTGTGAGCTGGACCTGGCCGGTCATTTGTCACAAGGGCCGAAACCGGTCTCTGAGCTGGCTGTCCTTTGCCAAACGGATGAGACGAACCTCTACCGGCTATTGCGTGCCCTGGCAGGAGAGGGGATATTCAGGGAACTGCCCGGCAGGGTGTTTCGCAATACACGGCTGTCAGAATCATTGAAAGAGGAGGAAAGCTCAATTAAATACATGATCCTGCACCAGTTTGGCAGCACCAACCTGGCTTTGTTCACCCGGTTTACCGAATGTATCCGGACCGGCGAGGGCAACGCGGAGAAGGTATTGGGCAAGACAATCTTCCAGTACATGGACGATCATCCCGACCGGGCGGAGATCTACAACAAAGCCATGGACCATTCCAGTGGCATGGTGGCGACGGCGTTGTTGTCGGCTTATGATTTCAGCGGGATCAGGCACCTGGCGGATATCGGGGGCGGCAGAGGGATTCTGCTGGCACATATCCTGCAGCATTATCCTCACATGCAGGGGACCCTGTTCGATCTGCCCCGGGTGGTGGAAGAAGCCAGGCAAACAGCCGAAACATTTGACGTTCAGGAGCGGCTGCGGATCGTCCCGGGCGACTTTTCTGAGGGCATACCGACCGGCGCGGATGCTTTTTTCATGAAAAATATCCTGCATGCCTTCGATGATGAAAAATGCATCTGTCTGCTGAAGAAAATCCATGCTGCCATGCCGCCGGAGGGGAAACTGATCATCCTGGAAACGGTTCCGGCTGCCGATAACAAGCCTGCTTTCGGGAAGCTGGCCGACCTGCTCATGATGGCTGGTTCAGTGGGCGGAAAGGAGCGTTCGAGAGAAGAGTTTGAAGCGCTGCTGCATCAGTCGGGCCTCAGGATGAGCAAGTTGTTGCGCACCGTGGCGCCGTTTCACGTGATCGAAGCCGTTCAACAAAATATGTCGGTGTGATGTTATTCATCGGTGAAAAAAGAAAGTTATTTTTGCAGAAGTATTTAGATGACCCAACCCCCGGGAGGGTGAATTAAAAGTCAATGCAACCGACGGGTTAACCCGTCGGTTCAATGCCTGGACGGCAGTCAGCAATGAAAGAAAAAGACCTTTACATAGACGACAAAACGCGTGAGTTCATTCTTTATGCCGAAAAAGATGATGAAACCTATGCCGAGGTGAAGAGCGGATCATATGCCGTCAGGCATTGCATGGACGAATTCTACCGTATCAGGCAGAACCTGGAAAATGAGCTGAATGAAAAGCTGGAGAAGGGATTGATCAGCCCGGTTTATTATTTTATGCTGATGCATGACATGGGCTTGCGCGACCTGGCCGGCAGGATCGGGATCAGCCGGAGAAAGCTGAAAAAGCATTTTGAACCCCGTCATTTCTTAAAACTGGACGATGGGATGCTGGAGCGGTATGCACAGGTTTTCGATGTGACTGCCACACAGTTGAAAGAGATGATGACCAAGCAGTAACGAATGGAATTACACGAGATACCTTTTGAGCACAGGATGGCGGCTCATTGTGAGACCGGGACGGTCACAGCCTTGTTGAACCATGCCGGCATGCAGCTTACCGAGCCGATGGTGTTCGGCATTGCAGGCGGCATATTTTTCGGCTATTTGAAGTCGCCCGATTTCCCTTTCCCGATGTTTATTTTACGCAGCAAGCCGGGCGATATCCGGAAGAAGATCTCGAAGAGGCTCGGCGTGAAGTTCCGGGAGCAGACCTTCCGTTCGCGGGAGCAGGGCGAGGCAGCGCTGGATGAGGCCATCCGGCAGGGACGGCCCACGGCCGTGCAGGTCGATTTTTTCTATATGGATTACATGCCCGAATGGCAGCGGGTGCATCTCAACGCCCACTATGTCATCGTTTTCGGGATGAATGGCAGCCATTATCACCTTAGCGACAGTTACTACAAGCAGAAATCGCAGCTGGAACGGCAGAAGATGCTTACAGCGCGCTTTGCCGGCGGCGCACTGGCCCCGAAAGGGATGATGTTCTACCCGGTGCATATCCCTGAGAACCCCGATTACGAAAAAGCCATCATCACCGGCATCCGGAAAGCATGCTTCAACATGATCCGCCTGCCGATCCCTTTCCTGGGGGTGAAAGGCATCCGCAAGTTTGCCGGCAAGGTGGTGGAGTGGCCGGCCATTGCACGCAATATGGATGATCTGGCCGACAGGGTCATCAAAATAAATATTTTCCTCGAAGACCAGGGCACCGGGGGAGGAGGGTTCCGCTATATGTATGCTACCTTCCTGCAGCAGGCGGCAGGCATTGTCAATGATGAAAGGTTGAAAATAATGTCGAAAGAAATAATGGAAATTGGTGATAAGTGGAGGAATATTTCTTACTTTGCGGCCAAAATCGGAAAAAGCCGCGATCTGGGCCCTGAAAGGATGAAAGAACTGAGCGCGATGATCCACGCCCAGGCCGATGAAGAACATAAATTTTTTACCGAACTTTATAAACTGGTTAAGTAAAGTTTGATTCATGAAAATTGAACAGGCTACATCACTCAAAACGGAAATCAAGGAGCTGATCATACAGACTCTGAACATAAAAAATATTCGTTCGGAGGAGGTTCCCGACAATATACCGTTGTTTTCCCCCGAAAATATCCTCGACCTGGATTCCATCGACGGGATAGAGCTCGTGATGGCCATCCAGGACAGGTTCCAGGTCCGCATTGCCGATCAGAATGTGGCCCGCAACGTCCTGGAATCGGTCGACAGCATTGCCGAATTCCTCACCAGGGAAAAGGGACTTTGACCACTGCCCTCCCATGCATTCCTATATCATAACAGGCATTCGTTTCGGGCCGTTGATGAAATTATTGCGCATTTACGGCTTCACCGCTTCACCGCGGAACCTGGCCCGGCTGCTGTTCATCATGCAAAACGGCATGTGGGCCTCCTTGCACGCCTGGAGGGAAAGAAGAAAGTATGGAAAGATTTACGATCAATTCCCTGTTCCGGAAGACCCTGTCTTTATTATCGGGCACTGGCGCACCGGGTCCACTTTACTGCATTTACTGCTGGCCCTGGACGACCGGCTGACAGCCCCTTCGCTTTTCCAGGTTACCCTGCCGGAAGGGTTCCTGGTAGCCGACCGGTTTTACCGCCCCATCATGGGCGCCATGGTCGGCCGCCGGCCCATGGATAACATAATACTGCGGTTTGACGATCCGCAGGAGGAAGAATTCGCACTGCTGAAACTCACCCTGGAATCGCCCCTGATGAAAGTGATCTTCCCCGCCAAACCCGGTTATTTTATCGATGACCCCGCGGAATTCCTTCCGCCGGATGATAAAAAAAACCTGTGGCAGGAGCAGTTCAGGTTGTTCTGCCGGAAGATTGTCCGGGATTCGGGGAAGATGATCTTACTGAAAAACCCGGTGCATTCGCTGCGGATCCCGCTATTGCTGGAGACTTTCCCGAAGGCCCGGTTCATTCACCTTCACCGGCACCCTTATGAGGTAGTGGCCTCATCGCTCCATCTCTGGAAGGTGATGGCCAGCGATAACCAGCTCAAGGGAAGGCCGTATTTTCCATCTGTGAAAGAAGTAACAGACGGGCTCGGCCTTTTCCACGATGTGATCAGCCGCGACCTGGCCAATTTACCGGCCGGTCGCTTTTGCGAAACGGCTTACCGGGACCTGGTGCAGGACCCCGTTTCGGAAATCCAAAAGATTTTCCGGGTATTGGGTCTGGAGTTCAGTCCCGGTTTTAAGGAACGGATCAACAGCTATCTTGAAAAAACAAAGTCATTCAAAAAAAATACCTATAACTTTGGCGAAGAAGATAAACTAATGGTTTACGAACGCCTGAAAAAGCATTTTGAACACTATCAATATCAACCCTGACGATGATTTTACGACTGATATACCCCAAATGGAATAAACTGGAAGGACAGACCCATTTCAACCTGCCTCCGCTGGGCCCTTCGGTCATGGCTGCCGCTTTGCCGGGAGATGTTACCGTTGATTTCATCGACGAGAATGTCCAGGAACTGAATTTCGATGAGCCGGCCGACCTGGTAGGCATTTCGGTGATGATCACCGCGCAGATCAAAAGGGGATGGGAGATTGCCAGCGAATACCGGGCGCGCGGCAAGCAGGTGATCTTTGGTGGGGTGGCGACGATGCTGCATGCCGAAGAGACGATGCTGCATGCCGACAGCGTATTCCTTGGCGAAGCGGAAAGCCGGATGGAAGAGGTGATCGAAGATTTCCGGCGCGGACAGTTGAAAAAGCTGTACAACTTCATGCCCCATCCACCCGATATCGGCATTGTGGGCCCGGCCCGCCGCGATATCCTCAACCAGGAACTTTATTACCACAAAGGCATCCGGATGGTGGACCTGTTCCAGGCATCGCGGGGATGCCGCTTCAGTTGCTATCCCTGCGCCGTTTCATTCCTGGGCGGCCGGAATTTCAGGCCGCGGCCTTTCGACAAGGTGGCCGAAGAGCTGGCTACCATCGATAATAACCGCCTGTTTGTTGTCGATAATTCGCTGGCGCAGGACCGGGATTGGCTTAAAGACCTTTTCCGGATGATGATCCCGTTTAAAAAGAACTGGTGCAGCCATACGATCGACGATGACCCCGAGGTACTTGACCTAGCGGCGCAGGCAGGCGCGTGGTATGTTTACCAGGCCGTTATCGACTCTTCAGATTTCATCCGCGAGCGCATTAAACGCTACCACGATTACGGCATCGCCGTGGAGGCGACCGTCCTGCTGGGATTGGATAACCAGTCGGAAGACGACATCCTGCGGCTGATCGATTTCCTGCTCGAGGTGAACCTTGACCTGGCGGAATTCACCGTGATGACCCCGTTTCGCCATACCAAGGCATGGGACGATATGGAGCGCGACGGCCGCATTTTCGATCGCGACTGGAACAATTACAACGCGGGCAGGGTGGTGTTCAAACCACTGAAGATGTCGCCCGACCGGTTGCAGGAACTATACCACTATGCCTGGGAGCAGTTTTACAGGGATGAAACCCAGGAGCAGAAGATGTTCAAGCTGATCATGCGGGTCATTGAAAGGGAGAGAAAGTTGGGTACTTACCAACCGCCCCGCAAAGACCTGGCCGGCGTCAGTTTTGGTAAACAGGTTGACAGGTAGAATCGATGCATGCGCACATTAAATATGTGGATGCGATCTTCCATTTCAGCGGAAAATGGGACATGCCCTCGCTGTGTGGCATTCAGATCAGGAAAATGGACAACAGGATGCTGGTCATCCTGACCGAGTTGTATGAGCAAAACCCCGGCAGCTCGGTGACCGGTCTGATCGGATCGGTGGCCGGGGAAGTGGTGAAGCACTATGGGATCCCGCCCGAAACTGCCGTTTTTATCGTCCATAACCCGGAACGGAGCGCGCATCACGAATTTTTCGCCGAGACATTCTATTTTGCCCATATGAAGTGGGACGGGGAGAAATACTCGTATCCGGAGTGGGAGAAAACAGGGGAAGAGAGTTTTGAGTTTTGAGTTTTGAGTGATGAGTGTTTATTGTTTATTGTTTGGTTTTTGATTTGTAATTTGGGATTTGTTTGGAATTTGGAATTTGGAATTTGGAATTTTCCTTGAAGCGGTATTTCATTGCAGTCATTCTGCTCCTGCTTGTCCAGGGAACTTTGATATCCCAGGAGGTTCCCGTGCAGCAGGTATACGGCAGGGTGGTCGACAGGGCTTCGCAAACGCCATTGCCGGGAGCTAACATTACTATCCTGACAACTGACCCAATTTTGGGCGGATCAACCGATGCAGATGGGAAATTTGTCATCAACGGTGTTCCTACCGGCCGGCATGATATCCGGATCAGTTATATCGGTTATCAGACGCTGGAATTTGAGAATCAGATTATTTCGAGTGGCAAAGCGCTGGTGATCAACGCGGAGCTGGTTGAAATACCTGTCATGGGGCGCGAGGTAGAGATCATAGCCCGGCAGCGCAAAGACCAGCCGCTGAACCCCATGGCGCTGATCTCGGCCCGGTCGTTCACTATCGACGAAACCAACCGCTACGCGGGCAGCTACGGCGACCCGGCCCGCATGGCGGCCAATTACGCTGGGGTGGTGAGCAGCCGCGATAACCGAAACGATATCGTCATTCGAGGCAATTCCCCGTTCAGCCTGAAATATCATATCGACGGGATGGAGGTTCTGAACCCCAATCATTTTGGGGCTACCGGCACCGCCGGAGGGCCTGTTACCATCCTTAACTCCAACCTTTTGGCCAATTCCGATTTTTACACCGGCGCCTTTCCCGCCGAATACGGCAACGCCCTCAGCGGCATTTTCGACCTCCGCTTGCGAAATGGTACCGACATGAACCGGGAATACTGGGGCCAGCTGGGCTTTAACGGACTTGAATTCGGAATGGAGGGCCCGTTTAAAAGAGGCAGCCCATCGACCTACCTGGCGGCTTACCGCTATTCTTTCACCAGCGTGCTGGAAGCCATGGGGGTGAAGCTGAACGAAAGCGCCGCTTACCAGGACCTTTCCTTCAAGCTGCATTTTCCGGCCGGGAAAAAGGGTGTTTTCGAGCTGACGGGCTTGGGCGGGCGAAGCCTGATCGGTCTCACCGAGTCGGACAAGCCGCAGGATAAATGGCTGTTCCCGGAGCACGGGGAGGACCTGCACACAAAGTCTTTGTTTGGTGCGGGAAGCATTTCACATCTGTATTTTTTCAACGAGAAAACCAGGCTTCGGAGCCGGATTTCTTACAACATATTCGGCATTGAAACAAAGATCGACACTTTTGAGCTGCCAACGCCGGTGCCTTATCGCTGGGCCGGGGAAAACTCCATGCAGCAAATCGTTACCGGGGCGGTCGGCCTGACCCGTAAGATCGATGCGCGGAACAGCTTCGATGCTGGGATCAGCTACGACCTGATGATGGTCAGCTTTGCCGACAGCCAGTATTACCACGGCTATTACCGGTATTATACCGATGCCCGCTATAACATGGGGCTTCTGAAGGCTTATTCCGGTTTTCAGCACCATTTCGGGCCCAAAGTGTCTTCCACGATCGGTTTGCATTTTCAGTATTTCACACTAAACGGTTCATTTTCCGCCGAGCCCAGGCTGGGGTTGCGATGGAACGCCACTGCAACCAGCGCGTTCAGCGCCGGCTTCGGAATGCACAGCCAGATGGTACCGGCCATGCTCTATTTTACCCAGGCTCTGGCAGACAAGGGAGGCTATACCCGGACCGACACCGGCCTGGATTTCATGCGGAGCCTGCATGCCGTGGCAGGTTATGATTACCTGCTGGGAGAACATATGCGGTTCAAGGCGGAAGGGTATTACCAGTACCTGTACAACGCCCCCGTCAGGGAAGGCATTCCGCAGTATTCGGTGCTGAACGAAGGGATCGAGTATTACGTTTTCCGGTACGATAGCCTGGTCAGCCTGGGTAGCGGCATGAATTACGGGATCGACCTTACCCTGGAGCGCTTTCTGCATCGCAATTATTATTTCCTGTTCACGGCCTCGCTGTTCCGGTCGTACTATTTCGGATATGATAACGTGAAGCGCAGCACGGTATTTGACAATCGCTACGTGCTGAATGCCGTGGGGGGATACGAGCTGCCCGTCGGTGAATTCAAAAACCGCTTCCTGGTCTTTGGCCTGCGGGCCACCTGGACCGGCGGAAGGCCCTATGTCCCCTTTGATGTCGATCAGACCGTTGCCGAAGGGCAGGTTGTGTATGACTGGGAGAATGCCTACAGGGAGAGATTTCAGGATTACATCCGCGGCAGCCTGCGGCTGGGGTTCCGCCGCAACGTCCCCAATGCCAATATCATGCTGCTCATCGACCTGCAGTACCGCAGCAATTATACCTATGTCGACCTGTACCGGATCGATGTGAAGACCGGCGAGATCGTCAGCGGGCACCGGATGGGCTTCTACCCGATGGCAACATGGCGGATACAGTTTTGAGCATTGCCGTTATTCAGACTTTTTTCATCTATCCTTTGAATTTTCCCCTCTTTTTTCTACTTTTGCGCTCCCAATCCCGGACTAATTTTTAATCACTAAGAATATCAGTAAAATGAAGGTTTTTCAAACGAACGAGATCAGGAACATCGCATTGATAGGCGGAGCCAAGACCGGTAAAACCACTCTGGCTGAGGACATGCTCTTTGAAGGGGGAGTTATCAACCGCAGGGGCTCCGTGGATGACAAAAATACAGTATCCGACTATCGTGACATCGAGCTGGAAAGGCAGAACTCGGTCTATTCCTCCGTCATGTACACGATTTACAACAACCATAAGATCAATATTATCGATACTCCCGGTTTCGATGATTTTGTAGGTGAGGTGATCTCGGCCCTGAAGGTGGTGGATACCACTGTTTCTGTTGTGAATGCCCAGAACGGGGTTGAGCCCGGAACGGAAACCACCTGGCGGCTGTGTGCCAAACATGAAAAACCGGTCATTTTCGCCATCAATCACCTGGAACATGACAATTCCAATTTCGATGATACCGTCAACCAGCTGAAGCAGTCTTTCGGCGGCAGCGTTACCGTGATCCAGTACCCGCTGAACACCGGCCACGGTTTCAACTCCATCATCGACCTGCTGAAGATGAAGATGTATAAATACCCCGACGCAGGTGGCAAGCCTGAAATCCTGGACATCCCTGCCGGGGAGAAGGATAAAGCTGAAGGGATGCAGACGCAGTTGGTCGAAGACCTGGCTGCGGGCGACGAATCGTTGATGGAGATTTTCTTTGAGAATGGTACTTTAACAGAGGAAGAGATGTTCAAGGGGCTTCGCCTGGGTTTGCGCAACAGGGGCATTTTCCCGGTGCTGTGCATCAACGCAAAACAGAACATGGGTGTCGGCAGGCTCCTGGAATTCATTGTGAACAATGTTTCTTCTCCGGATGAGATGCCGGCCATCAAGACCTCTTCCGGACGCGAATTATCGAGTAAAACCAAAGATCCCGCCACGGCATTCATATTCAAAACATCGATCGAGCAGCACCTGGGCGAGGTAAGCTTTTTCAAGATCTACGGCGGAGAGATCAAGGAAGCGGATGATATGATCAACGGCAACAATGCCACCAAGGAGCGGATCTCGCAACTGTTCGTGTTCCTGGGCAAGAACCGTGAGAAGGTCGACAAAATGGTTGCCGGCGATATCGGCGCCACTATCAAGCTAAAGAACACGCTAACCAATCATACGCTGAATGTGCCGAAATTCTCGGACGACAAGATCGCCCCGATCGAATTTCCCGACTCCAAGTTCCGGGTGGCGGTCAAGGCCGTGAACCAGGCCGATGACGAGAAGCTGGGCATGGCGCTGAATGAGCTTCACAAGATGGACCAGACCATTGTTTCAGGGTATAAGAAAGAGCTGCGCCAGCAGATCCTGGAAGGGCAGGGCGAGCTGCATCTGAACATTGCGAAGTGGCACCTGGAGAACAACGTGAAGATACCGGTCAGCTACCTGCCGCCGCGCATCCCTTACCGCGAGACCATTACCAGGGTGGCGCAGGCTACTTACCAGCATAAGAAACAGTCGGGCGGCGCCGGCCAGTTCGGCGAGGTGCACATGATCATCGAACCGCACGAAGAGGGCAAGCCCGATCCGTCCAGCTTCAAGCTGAAGCAGACCATGCGGCAGTCGTCTGTTACTCCGCTGTCAATATCAAAAGGTGACTCGGATATTTCCGTCTCTATCCGCGGAAAGGACGCAATAGAACTGGAATGGGGCGGAAAGCTGGTATTTTACAACTGTATCGTCGGCGGTTCGATCGACGCGCGCTTCCTGCCTGCCATCATGAAGGGGCTCATGGAGAAGATGGAGCAGGGCCCGCTGACCGGTTCCTACGCCCGGGATATTCGTGTTTTTGTCTATGACGGCAAGATGCACCCGGTCGATTCCAATGAAATCTCCTTCAAACTTGCCGGCCGCACCGCTTTCAGCATGGCTTTCAAAGAGGCCAGCCCGAAGATCCTCGAGCCGATCTATGACGTAGAGGTGTTCGTCCCGGAAGATAAAATGGGCGGTGTGATGACCGACCTGCAGGGCCGCCGCGCCATCATCATGGGGATGGAGGGCGGTATGATCCGCGCCAAAGTGCCCCTGGCAGAGCTTAACCGCTATTCCACAGCGCTTTCTTCGCTCACCAGCGGCCGTGCCAGTTATAGCATGAAATTCGCCGAATATGGTCCTGTCCCGCCTGATATCCAGGATAAGCTGCTGAAGGAATACGAGGAGATGCAGGAGGAGGATTAACCTTCGGAGTGTAACCTAAAAGCTTTCGCTACTCCTATACCTTTGTCAGTTATCTGCAGCGTGCAGCATTCGTTATAGAGATCGTGCTCAAAGAAGATGATATAATCGTTCTCAATGGCTTCCTTATAAAATCTTTGCTTATCCTCCAGGGTGATGAGCGGGCGGGTATCGTAGGCCATGATCCAGAGCATGGGGATATGCGCCGTGGAAGGGAGCAGATCGGCCACGAAGACAATGGTGTTGCCATTGTAGCGGATATGCGGTATGGCTTGGCCTTCGGTATGGCCATGGTATAATTTGATGGTGATATTTGGCAGTATCTCGCCCTCCTCTTCGATCAACCTCAGTTTTCCACTTTCTTCGATGGGGAGAATGTTCTCCTTGAGATAGGATGTGCTTTCACGGTGGTTGGGTTCCAGCGCCCAGTCGTATTGCTGCCGGCTGACCCAAAAGTTCGCGTTGGGAAATGCAAGGGTGTAGCCGGTCCGCTCTTTGTTCCAGACCACGCTCCCGCCGCAGTGGTCGAAATGCAGGTGCGTCAGGATCACGTCCGTGATATCTTCCATCCCGAAGCCGGCATCTCTCAGTGACCCTTCCAGCGTAGCTTCCCCGTTGAGATGGTAATGGCGGAGAAAGTTCCAGTCCTGCTTGTCGCCAATGCCGTTATCGATCAGGATGCGCCGGTCTCCGTCCACCACCAGCAGGCACCGCATGGCCCAGTTACAGAGGTTGTTTTCATCGGATGGGTAGACTTTCGACCAGAGCGATTTGGGCACCACGCCAAACATGGCGCCGCCGTCGAGCTTGAGGTTACCGGTTTCGATAGGATACAATTTCATTTAAATCGTTTGATACTTAATAACATTCTAATCGAGAATTTGTTTGCCGGGTAATATCATCTCTGCGAATATCTGCGTCATAAATCTGTGCAAATCTGCGAGAACCCTATTATTTCTCGCAGATTACCGCAGATTGTCAGCGCAGATTGCCGCAGACGGATTAATGCTTATCGAGTTCTGCTAGTGCATAAGCGTACGCCCCGACAGAAACCGCTTTGGATGTCCCCATCCGGCTGACGCCTACGCCGATATATCGCGTGGGGTTGTAAATAACGGTCCGTTCGCTGAATGGTACCTTGATCTCCATTGCTTTGTTATCGACGAACTCAGCGAGCTCATCCGGGTTTTCGAGGTTCAGGGCGGTGATCTCCAGTCGAGGGAAGCTGTGGCCGCTGAGTGATTGGTAACTGGCATTCATTTCGTCAACCAGTTTCTGGAGGTAAACATTCCAGGCGCCGGAAAGGCCGCCCCCGATCACAATGATTCCATCGATCAGGGTGATGGCATTGGCGAGGGTATCTCCGGCCACTATGGCGAATTCTTCCCAGGCCTTCAATGCCGCTTGCCGGTTGCCTTCCACCAGGCCCAGTGCGATATCCTGGATATCCTTTGGATTGGGCGCTTTGTCGGTGCTAATACCCGCCTCGCGGGCATAAACGCGCACAATGCCCCGGATCGCGGTGCTATCTTCCGCACTGGTACCCGGATAGAGCCTGTTGCGCATCCGGTTTACCTCGCCGCCGGCGGAATTGTCGCCAATGAATAGCCTGCCGTTGTTAACGATCCCGCCTCCGAAACCTGTACCGAAGGTGGCGCCGAAGAGGTTGTTGTATCGTTTGGGGTTACCGGCTGCTTCCAGCCTGGCATTCATTTCGGGGAGTATGCCGACGATCGCTTCGCCATAAGTGAACAGGTCGCCGTCATTGTTTATGAAAACCGGTATCTTAAAGCGGTCTTCCAGCATATCTTTCAAGGGCACACCACCCCTGAATACCGGAAGGTTTTCGAGGTCGCCTATAATGCCGCGGGGGTAATCGGCCGGTCCGGGAAAACAGAAACTGATGGCTACCGGTTTGTCGTCGAGGGCTCCCCGGATATCTTGAAAACCGTTGATGATTTTTGTCAGGACCTCCTCCAATGTAGCCGACCTTGCCTTGATCCGGTGAGGCTCAAACAGCTCTTCCCCCCCACGTACCGCGTTGAATACGAAATTGGTTCCCCCTGCATCAAGGGTCATGACGGTACGGGTGTCTGCTTTTAGGTCCATAGTGAGTTGTATAGAGGTGTCAAATATAGAAAAAAAATGAGCATGGGGGCATGGAGGCATGGGGGCATGGAGGCATGGGGAGACGGGTGTATAAAAAAAATTTTTTTTGACCGGGTATAAATGTATAATTTCCGGATTAACAGAGAAAAGAATGGCAGATTTCAGATTTCAGGATTTAGTCATTTGGCAGGCGGCAAGCCATGTTTCCAAGGACTTATTTTTAATTGCCGAAAGGCTCAAGAAAGGGGGGGTTTTTGCTTTTGCAGATCAGTTATTTAGAGCAACATTAAGCATTACAAATAACATTGCTGAAGGCTCAGGATCGGCATCGAGAAAAGATTTTGCTCATTATTTAATTATTTCCAGAAAATCAATTTATGAATGCGCGAATATTCTAATTATGCTTTCAGCATTTGGCATAATAGGGCAAGATGAACAAAATAAACTCACAAAGGAATTGAAAGAGTGTAGTAAAAAAATATTCTATTTCAGAAAAACCCTA
>JAHYJL010000048.1 GCA_019429045.1 Bacteroidales bacterium | reverse complement strand
AATAAACGCTTGGTGTAACGGAAATAATGCTGAGAGACGAAAAATATATTGGAGCTTTACAAGATATAAAGCAGATAAGAAATTGTCAAAATACTATGTTTCATAACTAAATTGTCTTGACACTAGTGGGGTGTGACACGAATATAGCGAAAGATCCGGACAATATTTTTAACTTTTTTAAATCGGACGGCGTTATTCCTGAAAGGTGCTATCCCTGGCGATATCCTTATTGTGATGGCATTTGGCCATCGTGTGAATCAAATGACAGTTTGTATGGTATATGTCCAACTCATGATACGATCATATTTATCGATAGTAAAAATGAAATCTGGTTATCAGGAATCTCTGCTAATGAAAAAGCAGCTTTTTTAAAACAAAAATTGATAGAACTTGGACCAATTGTAATTGCTTTAAATGAAGGAGTTATCTCTCAAGATTACGCTCATGCAGTTTGCTTGACAGGTTTTGAAACTGATGAGAACAATATTATTAACTGGATTATGAAAAACAGCTGGGGGATTTCTACCAATGACACCAATAAGGGCTATTTTATCTCACCATTAAACTTATCAACTGACATTTTTTATAGATTATATGCAATTAACACTCCTTTACATACACAACCGGAAAATCTATTCACCATAAAAATTCTGGATGAAGACAATGACGGCTACTACAACTGGGGTATCGGTCCCAGGCCTGAGGGTGTTCCAGAAGACTATCAACAGGACAGCAATGACAATGACAACCGTACCGGGCCTTATGATACAAACTATTATGGAATACCTGTGGCGCCGGAGATAGAAGTGTATGATAATCAAATAGGAATAGGATCAAAGCAGATACAGTGCAACGGTTTCTATTCTTTTAACCAAAACAATACATCATTATCTTTCCGAATCATTAACCCAGGAAGCGCTGCATTAAACCTAAATCCATTCCCGAATCCAATCACCTTTGCCGGACCCGATGCAGATAAATTCGCGGTATCTTGGACGCCTGCATATAAAATCAATATGTTCGGTGGTGAAACCGAGTTCACGATTGAGTTTAGCACTAATGAACCCGATTCGATGCATATTGCTTATCTGAAAATTGATGTTGCCCCGACAGACGAGGATGTTTTGGAAGATTTCTGGTTTGCCCTGGTGTATAATGGTTGCCAGACTCATGAAGGAGTCATTGAAATAACCAGTGATATTACCTGGGACGAACCATTTACGGTGGTTCGGCAGGATCTTAAAATTGCCCGTAATGCAACTTTGACCATTAAAGGTAATGTCGCATTCACCGAAGATGCTGATATTTTCGTCGATGCAGGTTGCAAGCTCATTATCGATGGCGGAAAGCTTACATCAAGCTGCGGTAATTTGTGGAACGGTATTGATGTATGGGGAGATCCCCGAATGCCGCAAACTGCACAGTATCAGGGGACAGTCAGTGTGATCAACGGTGGATGCATAGAGTACGCCGTCAGGGGCATTGAGACAGCCGAATACGACGGATACGGGCACTGGTACCCTACCGGAGGTATTGTTTCGTGTAACAATTCACTTTTCAAAGACAATCTCATCGATGTTTACTTTTTCCCTTACACCAACAGGCACCCGGTCACCCAGGATATTCTTCCGAATTTCAGCAGGTTTTCAAAAACCACTTTTAAAACCACCGATGATTTGTATGATATCATGGCCCTGGTTCCTTCTTCGCGAATCTTTATGGACGAAGTAGGCGGCATCGTTTTTTCAGGTTGCACTTTTGGAAATTATTCCACCCGGAACGACCGGTACAGGGGCAAAGGAATTGAAAGCCACGGCTCAGGTTATTACATTACCAGCGATTGCTTATACCAAATACATCCCTGTTCCGTGCCCATACCGTCCCGGTTCGAAAACCTGGAATACGGCATCCGGGCCTTCAACAATAACGGCTATTTCACTGTTACGGTCAATTCGGCGGAGTTCATCAGCAATTACAGGGGTATTTTCACGAGCCTTGCCCACGATGTCACAATCATTAATAACCGGTTCGTAATGGATGCCCTGGCCGACCATATCTCAGAAGGTGATACCCTTATCGGCATCTATACCGATCGTAGCATGCGCTACCAGATTGAGGAAAATCAATTCACCGGGGATGATCCCGAACATTTCGAATTGATTGGCATGCATATTACCAACTCGGGACCGGATTATAACGAAATTTATAACAACACCTTTGAAAAGCTTACCTATGGCATCATCGCCGCAGGTGAAAACCGCGATGAAGACGGAACGCAAGGCTTATGCATTAAATGTAATGATTTCAGGGATTGTATCACCGATATCTTCATCACACCGCGGAAAGACGAAAACGGCAACCCCATCATCACCGATTATACCGGTATAGCCACCTTCCAGGGGCTCGATGGTTCGCTCGCCCCAACGGGAGTGGACCCGGAGGCCATGGGCGCCGGTAATACCTTCACTACTGATGATTATTCATCCCTTAACTTCAATTTTTACAATGATCCTGAACTTGACCTGATCATTTATACACATCAACCGAATACAGACCCGGATAAACTCAGACCCGATCCATATAATAATATTCAACCAATTGAAGATAACTTAGTAAGCTATTCCAAGGATATTTCATGTCCTTCACATTTAAATCCCGGTGGAATCCAACCTGAATTACTTAAATCTGACTACTCGGATGAAAACTTACTTGTCACGGCTTATCAGGATACATTAAGCCAGTATATTGACGGCGGCGATACCTACGGGTTGTTGGTTGACATTCAAAACAGCTCCCAGTATGAAGCCCTGATGCTCAGGCAGCAGTTACTGGACGAATCGCCTTATCTTTCAAAGGACGTGCTCAAATCGGCCGTCAACAGGGAAGATGTTTTACTCAACTCGATGATCCGCGACGTTCTGGTAGCCAATCCCCACTCGGCAAAATCGGCAGATATCCTGAACGATCTGGAATACAGGTCTGACCCTTTACCCGATTATATGATGTCCGAAATAATGAGCGGAACAAGCGTTCTGGGCAGCAAGGAGCAACTGGAAAGGAAGCTGAGCATGCATCAGGCTTTCAGGGCAGGCGCCCTGTCAAATCTAACCCGTTACTATAAAAATGATACCCTTCAGCCATCCTTTGACAGTCTTGCCGGTATTTTCAATACTGTATTACATCCGGAAATCAGATACCAGTTGGCTTTTTGTCATTTATTCAACAAGGATACAGTTGAAGCACGAAACGTATTGAATGAAACACCTTCGGTCTTTTCACTGGATGCAGGGCAAATGAACACTCATGCCCGCTATGTGGGTTTGTTTGAAGTACTGGTCCGGTTGCAAGCAGATTCAACATGGCTGGATAGTACATTGACAGCATCTTTGCATACTTTATCGCAGCAAGACGATGACGAACCGGGGATCTATGCCAGGAACCTGCTAATCAAATACGGCCTGATAGCATACGTTGAACCGGTTTATCTTCCTGAATTCTTTAAAAGAAGCAGGACTTGGGACAAGCCGGGGCACGCTATACCCCAAAAAATATCGTACCTGAAAGTATTTCCCAACCCTGCCAATACATATATCATTATCGAGTATGATTTATGTGGTATTAATCGTCCCGCATTGCTTAAAATGACAGATCTGGCTGGTAGAAATATGGCTACTTTGTCAATAAATGATTCCCGGAACCAACAGGTTTTTGATGTCAGCAATTTCAATTCAGGTGTTTATTTAATTGGCCTAATTCAAAATGACCAAATGATTGACATTCATAAGGTCACATTAATTCGATAAACCAAGATGAAAACCCTGTTACTTATTTTCGTTTTTTTAATTGTATCCGATTTTTCAGCAACCACTCAACCACGATGGACAAATATATATTTTGGAAATGAAAATGCTTTAGGAGAAGATTTTAGTGAACATTATGATTATGGCTATCTATTAACCGGTAAACACGGCCAAAGCTATGTAAAATATATTTGGTTGCTAAAAACTGATATAAACGGCCAGATTTTGTGGGGGAAAACTTTTGGTGAAGAAAATTCCTGGATTGCATTTTACAGTATGGATGTAGGCCCCTTGGGTGAGATTTTTCTGAGTGGAACCACTTCTTACTATGACCCATATCGTGACCCACTGATTATGAAATTGAACGCATGCGGAGAAAAAGAATGGTGCCGTATTTTCTATAGTCCGAATCATTTAGATTATGCACATTCGATTTTAGCTACGGAGGATGGCGGCTGTGCCGTTATTTTAAGATATACAGGCACTTTCCCGCCGAATTTCGACGACAGGATTTGTCTGGCCAGGTTCAGTGCAAACGGTGATTTGTTATGGAAACAATGCTATAACAGTACAGATACATTATTAAGAGCTGAAGATTCCAACCATCTCTTTGAAACACCGGATAAAGGTTTTTTAATTACCGGACATTGTTATTATTTGGATACTGCTACTACGAATTTGTATAGGCCCAAACATTACTATATTAAAACCGATTCACTCGGCAATTTCGAATGGGAAACCGTGGTACATGCGGATAACAACCTGCAAGGCGGTGATGCCTGGACAACCACCATAGACCCGGGAAATAACTATTACTATTCGTCAGTCAGCCATTATTATCATCAAACTAATTTCTCCTCTCCGGCTTTGATCAAATTAGATTTATCTGGTAATGTAATGGGTATATATGATGTCGTTAGCGGGTATTTCTATGGTGGCTTAACCCATGCAACATTTATTAATAGCAATACATTAACGGCAAGTTGTCCATATGGAAATTCACAAAGTGAAATAGTTAATTTGATTGTAAATATTGATACAATGGGCATCATTCAAAATTATATCGATGCCGGGCCAAATGTTCAAAAGGAAGTACTAACATTAAGCTTTGATCATAAGCTGTTATTCTTCTATAACGTGCTTGAAAACAACCAATTTGATGTTTACCTCCGAAAATTAAATCTCAATCTCGAAGACGACACCATTTACACCCAGCCCTTCACCTACGACAGTCTTTGCCCGTACCAGATCGTTTCGGATACCATTGTGCAGGATGATTGCGGGCTGATAGTTGGCATTGAGGAGGCGGGGGAGCATGGGGGCATGGAGGCATGGGGGCGTGGGGGCGTGGTGGTATATCCGAACCCCGTGCGGGAAGTGTTGAGTGTTAAGGTTTTAGGTTTAAGTGAGGGAATTGTTTATTCATTGGAGATTTATGATATTTTCGGGCGAAAAGCCCCCACCCCGGCCTTCCCCCAACCGGGGGAGGGAGAGATCCGTGTGGATGTTTCCGGCTTAGTTCCCGGCATTTACCTGGCGGTGGTGCGGGATAAAAAGCATTTTATCGGTTCGGCGAAGTTTGTGGTGGTGAGGTGAATTCGCTCGCTTCGTTCGCTACATTAGGTGGACATTGATGGACATTAGCTCGCTGCGCTCGCGTCATTAATAGACATTCTGGTAAAGCCCACACCGTAGGTGTGAAGCATTTGTAGAAGAAGGACCACGCAAAACGATTTTCCCCTCCCCCAGGGAATGTCTGCTAAAATGCAAATAATCCGGCATGGGGAGAGCCGGTCCCGCCGAAGGCGAGAGGATTAAGGGGTGGGGCGGCGTTCATTGAACATCGAACATCGAGCATCGAGCATTGAACATTTCATTTCCCATTTCCCATTTCCCATTTCCCATTATTGTGAAATGTGCCTTGCCATTGCGAAATGAGAAATGATTGTCCAGGTTGAAATAATATTAACTTTATACCATGCAATGCATATTAAACACCAATTCAGTGATTATCAAAAGCATTCTTAGCATTGGTATATGCCTATATTTCTTTTTCCTGTCCACACTACTTCCGGCACAGTCACGGTGGCTGCAAAGTTATTTTCCCGGCCAGAATGTTGTAGCACAGGATTTTTCAGAGTATTATGATCATGGTTACTTGATGACCGGAAAATTTGGCCCGAACTATGTTCATTATGTTTGGCTGTTGAAAACGGATATCAACGGTGAGATCTTCTGGCAAAAAACTTTTGGGGAGACGGTTTCTTATATAGGTTTTTTCAGTATGGCCACGAACCATTCAGGAGATATCTTCCTTTCAGGTTCAACTACTTATTACGGTTCAGTAGATCCACTGATCATGAAACTAAATGCTTGCGGAGAAAAAGAGTGGTGCCGTATTTTCTATAGTCCGACCCATTTTGATTATGCACATTCGATTGTAGCTACGGAGGATGGCGGCTGTGCCGTTATTTTAAGATATACGGGCACTTTCCCGCCGAATTTCGACGACAGGATTTGCCTGGCAAGGTTCAGTGCAAACGGTGATTTGTTGTGGAAACAATGCTATAACAGTACGGATCCTTATTTAGATAGCCCAGATTCCCGCCATCTCCTTGAAACACCGGGTAAAGGTTTTTTAATCACAGCAAAATGCGGTTATTTGGATACTGCAATCACAAATATGTATTGGCTCAAACATTATTATATTAAAACCGATTCACTCGGCAATTTCGAATGGGAAACCGTGGTACATGCAGATAACAACCTGCAGGGCGGTGATGCCTGGACAACCACCATGGACCCGGGAAATAACTATTACTATTCGTCAGTAAGCCATTATTATCATCAAACTAATTTCTCATCACCAGCGTTAATTAAATTAGACTTAAATGGCAATGTTATAGATATTTATGATATAGTCAGTGGGTATATAAACGGCGGTTTAACCTATGCCACTTTTATTGATGATACAACTTTAGCAGCAAATTGTGTTTATGGAAATACATCAGATGATTATTTAACAATCACTGTTCTGATTGATACTTTAGGCAATATACTGAATTATACCGACCTTGGTTCGTCTGTTAAAAGGAAAGTGTTAAAACTGAGCTTTGACAATAAGTTGCCAATCTTTTTCGATGTATTACAAAATAATCAATTTGATGTTTACCTCCGAAAATTAAATATCAACCTCGAAGACGACACGATCTACACCCAGCCCTTCACATACGACAGTCTTTGCCCTTACCAGATCGTTTCGGATACTATTGTGCAGGATGATTGCGGGCTGATAGTTGGCATTGAGGAGGCGGGGGAGCATGGAGGCATGGAGGCATGGGGGCGTGGGGGCGTGGTGGTGTATCCGAACCCCGTGCGGGAAGTTTTGAGTGTTAGGGTTTTGGGTTTAAGTGAGGGAATTGTTTATTCATTGGAGATTTATGATGTTTTCGGCAGGCTAGCCCCCACCCCGGCCCTCCCCCAACCGGGGGAGGGAGAGATCCGTGTGGATGTTTCCGGCTTAGTTCCCGGCATCTACCTGGCGGTGGTGCGGGATAAAAAGCATTTTATCGGTTCGGCGAAGTTCGTGGTGGTGAGGTGATGTGGGCTCGCTGCGCTCGCGACATTTATTGTCCCGCAGAAAATTAAAAATGCATTTTATGATAATCGTACGTCTGGCTGTTGCGGAACTGCCGGATGACGGCCGACAGGTGAATGAATATCTCCAGGTTGTTTTCCGCCAGCCAGGCGATCGCTTCGGGCTTGTTGCGGCAGGCGTCGCTGAATACCACCAGCACGTAATGGTTATTCTCAATTAGCCAGGCGTAGGCGTTGACGGAGTTATCGATGGCCGAATCAAGGGCGGCCAGGTGGGGAAAGCCGTTCTTCATAAGCCACTGGAAAGCCTCATCCGACCCCCGGATGGCGCTCGAAAGGGCAGCCAGCTCCGGGTAGCCGTTTTTCAGCAGCCACCGGTAGATATCCTCGTTCCCCCGGATGGACTCCCCGAATGCAATCAATATTTTCGGTTCGTATTCGGTCATCTCAATAATATACCTGTGTTTTGATCCCCTCCGCTTCTACCCTGGCGGCAATGGCCCGGAGTTCGTCAAATGATACTTTTTCAAGTGTATGGATGGGCGTTTCCCTGTCGATGGGATAGATCATCACGTATTTCGGGTTGATGCTTTTTACATGCTTCAGCCACCGCATAAATTCCGGCCCGGTGGTGTTATCGAACTTTTTTCCGTCTTTCTCGCCCCGGATGAACAAAGTCTGGATGATGAGCTGTCCCTCGAATTCCTTCAGCTTTTCAACGATATGCTTCAGCGTGATCCCCGACCGCGGGCTGTTGATCAGCCGGAACATTTTTTCGGTGCCGGCATCGAGCTTGAGGATGCTGTTTCCAGTTCTTTTCAGGGCTTCAAAAATGGCGGGGTTGTCGAGCGTGGAGGAATTGGTCAGCACCGACACCTGCGCATCGGGAAAATATTTGTCCCGCAGCGCGATCGTATCATCGAGTATGCCCGGGAACTGCGGATGGATGGTAGGCTCCCCGTTCCCGGCAAAAGTGATGGCATCGGGACGCAGGCCGGAGGCTTTCATCGCTGCCAGCTTCTCTTCGAGCTTCGTCTTCACCGTTTCGCGGGTTGGGAGCTTATTGCTCCGGCCAACAGCCTCATGGCTCCAGCCGCATTCGCAATAAACACAGTTGAAGGTGCAATACTTGGTATCCACCGGCAGCAGGTTGATCCCCAGCGAAACCCCCAGACGGCGGCTGTGCACCGGGCCGAACACCACCTCATGGAACAATATCGACATATCTCATGATTCAACACCAGGCATTCTGCACAGGCTACCACAAAGTTAATCATTTCATCCTAACAACACCCGGTGCGCCGGTTTCCTTTTTTGTATTACTTTTGAGGATTCTCAGGGCATCGTATGATCAAACTGGAAGAGATAAAAAAGCCCATCCTTCCCTATCTGAAGGAATTCGACAAGAAGTTCCGGGAGTCGATGAAGAGCGATGTCCCCTTGCTCGACAAGGTGACCCGGTACATTTATAAGCGCAAGGGGAAACAGATGCGGCCGATGTTTGTGTTCCTGACGGCTAAAATGTGCGGGGAGGTTAACGAATCGACCTACCGCGCCGCCTCCCTCATCGAGCTGCTGCATACCGCCACCCTGGTCCACGACGATGTGGTGGACGATTCCAATGAACGCCGCGGCTTCTTCTCCATCAATGCCCTCTGGAAAAACAAGATCGCCGTCCTGGTAGGCGATTATCTCCTGTCGCGGGGAATGCAACTATCACTCGCAGGAAAAGATTTTCATCTCCTCTCGATTGTATCGAATGCCGTCAATGAGATGAGCGAAGGGGAGCTGTTGCAGATCGAAAAAGCGCGCCGCCTGGATATCAGCGAGGATATTTACTTCGAGATCATCCGGAAAAAGACAGCTTCGCTCATCGCCTCCTGCTGCGCCTGCGGAGCGGCCTCCGTCGGCTCCAGTGATGAAACCGTCGCGTGGATGAAAGAATTCGGCTATACTGTCGGTATTTCATTCCAGATCAAAGACGATCTCTTCGATTTCGAAAAAGGCAACAGCGCCGGCAAGCCGAAAGGGATTGACATCAAGGAGCAGAAAATGACGCTTCCGCTGATACACATGCTCAGCCGGTTAATCCCGGCCGAAAGGCGGCGTACCATCCGCACCATCAAATACCATCACGACGACCCGGCCAGCGTCACAGAGATCATCTCCCGCGTCAACGAGAGCGGCGGGATCAGCTATGCCCGGAAAAAAATGATTGAATACCGGCAAAGGGCGATCGATATGCTGTCAGGGTTTCCGGATTCAGAAGCCAAACAGGCGCTGGAAAAACTGGTGATGTATACCACGGAGAGGGATAAATAATGTCATACAATTGTATGACTATTGCATGACAACCGTATGACTAATGCCCTCCTCAGTAATAAACCCGCTAATCAATCCGGCGGGCGTCACATCAAAAGCCGGGTTGAGTGCAGGTGAGCCGGGGGAGCAGACCAGTATCCTCTCTTTTTTACCTTCTATTGTTAAGCCATCCTGGTAAAGCACTTCTTCCGGATCCCGTTCTTCGATTACGATATGGCTGCCGTCGGGGCAATTCATATCGAAGGTGGAGGTGGGTGCGGCGACGTAAAACGGGATGTTGTAGTATTTGGCGGCGATGGCCTTTTCGAGGGTGCCGATCTTGTTGGCCGTATCGCCGTTGGCGGCAATGCGGTCGGCGCCAACGATCACCAGGTCGATTTTTCCCTGCGCCATATACCAGGCGGTGGCATTATCGGGGATAATGGCGTGGGGGATGCCTGCGTTGTGGAGCTCCCAGGCGGTCAGCCGGGCCCCCTGGCTGCGGGGGCGCGTTTCATCGACATACACAAACAGCTTGTTGCTATCCTGGTGACTCATGTAGATAGGCGACAATGCGGTACCGTAATCGACGAATGCCAGCCAGCCGGCGTTGCAGTGGGTGGCCACGCCCGCCCCCTGCGGGATCAGTGTTTTGCCCAGTTCACCGATACGTCGGGAAGCCGCGGCATCTTCGTCAGCAATCTCCTCCGCTTCCTTTCGGGCATTTGCCGGGGAAACCAGGGCGGCCTGGAAAACCCTTTCCGTGGCATAAAACAGGTTGCGGGCGGTAGGACGGGTTGATTCTATCTCATGGCGGGAATTTTCAAGGAAAATCAGTTTATCAGTACCTTGCGCCTCTCCGGCGGCCTGCGCCATGGCATAGCCGGCAGCGGCGCCGATGGCCCCGGCGCCGCGGATCACCATCGTCCGGATGGCATGGCAGGTCTCCCGGTAGTTCAGGCAGGCAATGATCCTGAATTCAAAAGGAAGAAGGTTCTGTTCGATCATGAAAACAGAACCTCCATCCATCCATACTGTCCTGTAATCCTTGCCGTCGACCGTCATTCGATCTTTAAAGTAACCCCAACGTTAAAAATCGAGATCAGGTAGCCCAGCTCGGCATAAGCGGCAATGTTATCGGTAAAATACCAGCGGGCGCCCACATAAGCTCCGCCGGTAACACCTGTTCGGGATGGCCTATAAACATTGCTGGACGGGTAGGGGGGATCACCCCGCCATCCGCCGGCAATAATATCAGCGCCGACAAAGATCCCTACATACGGGTCAAGTTTATCATGAAATATAAAATGATAATTCCCACGTACGCCAACCCAAATATTATTGTACCGGTAATATTGATTTACCCAATTATACTCATATTTCGAAGTGCTCCAACCTATATATCCCCCAACACCCACAACACCGGTCAATTGTGTTCCCATAGGAACTTCCACAATGCCCATTTCGTAAGAAGCGCTCACAGAAGGGGTAAATCCTTTGTAATAAGCACTAAAGTATTTAACATTTCCCAAACCAAACCCGAGATTAATGGCGTGGTTTCCCTTGGCAAAAGGTTGTGCAATGGTCGCTGCGGCCATCATCATAAATACGGCCAATGTCAGAAATAATTTTTTCATAAAAAATACAATTTAAGATTTGACAATTTGTACAAACAATCTTCAAAAGTACAAAAAAGAATCGTTCTACATAAGTTCATTAAAAACAATCCATGCCATCGTGCCCATGCCGGTTGCCAGGCTTGACTCGTCGGCATCGAAGGTAGGGGTATGAAGGTTGGATGTCAGGCCGCGGGATTCATTCATAACGCCAAGCCGGTAAAAACAGCCCGGCACTTCCAGGGCGAAATAGGAAAAATCCTCCGCCGTCATCCTTCTGTCAAGGTCTTCCACATGATCTGAGCCCAGGAAATCTTGTGCGTAAGACTTGATCCTTTCCGTAAGATCAGGATCATTAAAAACTGCAGGATAGCCCCGGTCGATAAAAACATCGCAGGTTCCGCCCATTCCTTCGGCTATTGAAGCAGCTATTCTACGGATCTTTTCTTTGATCTCTTTCCGCCAGTTTTCGTCAAACGTACGCATGGTACCGGATATTTTCACCAGGTCGGGGATGACATTGGCCCTGCCATCGGCGATGAAGCGTCCGAAAGACAGCACAGTCGGGGTGGTGGGCAGGGCGTTCCGACTGACGATCTGTTGCAGGGCGACTATAACGTGAGCGCCGATCAGCACCGGGTCGATCACTTTTTGCGGGGTGGCGGCATGACCGCCTTTGCCTGTTATGGTAAGGTGCACCTCATCGGTGGACGCCATGCAGAACCCGGGGCACAGACCGATCTTACCCGCTTCCAGTTCAGGGAACACATGCTGTCCGATGATGATATCGGGTCGTGGGTTTTCCAGTGCGCCCGCTTTGATCATGGGCAAAGCGCCGCCGGGATAGACCTCCTCCGAAGGCTGGAAGATCAGTTTCACCGTTCCTTTTAATTCATTTTCAAGTGTTTTGAGGATTTTGGCCGTGCCCAGGAGCGATGCCATATGGATATCATGCCCGCAGGCATGCATGACGCCCTCATTCACAGAAGCGTACTCCACCCGGTTTTCCTCCCGGATGGGCAGCGCATCCATATCGGCCCGCAACGCGATGACCTTTTTGCCCGGCACTTTGCCTTCGATCGTCGCAACGATTCCATGTCCGGCAATTCCTGTTTGATGCGGGATATCCCAGACGGTAAGCCGGGAAGATATAAATGCCGCCGTTTCAGCTTCCTGTTTAGACAGTTCGGGATGGGCATGCAAATGCCTGCGGATCGATACCACCTCCTCAAAATACCCCGCAGCAAGCTTTTTTATCCGGTCTATCATATTCATATACTTTACCGTACAAATTTAACAATAAACCAGGAACCAGGAACCAGGAACCAGGAACCAAAAAAGGCCATCCTTCAACAGGACAGCCTCATGGAGCAAATTCGCTATATATCTTACTGCAATGTAAACTTCACCGGCAGGTTGTACTGCACGCGGACAGCTTTGTTGCGCTGTTTGCCAGGCGTCCATTTCGGCATGTTCCTGACGACCCGGATAGCCTCTTCATCGCAACCGCCGCCGATGCCTCTCAGCACCCGAACATCGGTCACCGAACCATCACGCTCCACCACGAAGGTCACGAACACCCTTCCCTGGATGCCGCTTTCCTTGGCCATTTGCGGGTATTTGATGTTTTCCGCCAGGAATTTGTAAAGGTTTGCTTCTCCTCCGGGGAATACCGGCATCGATTCAACCACCATGAAAATCGTGGTTTCCTCATGATCTGCTTCATCCTCAACCCTAACGGGGATGTAAGCCTGCATTTCGGTACTCTGATCAGCTTCAACATTGATCATGATATCATCATCAACCTCAATATCGTCATCAACAATATTGATTTGTACAACCTGCTTGGGTGGCGGCGGGGGTGGCGGTTTGGTTTCCTGTACGGTGATCTCCACCATCTCTTCCGGAATGTCTTCCATCTGTCTTTGACCCAGGTCTCCAATGGTCTTGTCGTAAGTCTTCCACTCGAAAGCGAACAACACGACAGCGAGGGCTATGATCAGGCCGATCTGCCTGTATATGACCTTTTTGCTTTCCAGGTCAGCCTTGGATGATTTTTTCTGTTCCATGACTTTTATTTATTTTTTTAACAGCAACTACAACGATGTCGCTAAAATAAGCATTTTATCGGTATACCTGCAAGTATAATACAACAAAAATTATACCAGGCAATCTGCACCTCAAGCCCCTATCAATTCTTTATATTGAGCGGTATCTAGCATATCATCGATCTGCGATGGATCCGAAACCCCTATTTTGACGATCCAGCCTTCACCATAAGGATCTCCATTCACCTTCTCCGGCGTATCGGAAAGTATTTCATTGAATTCCAAAACCTTGCCAGATAACGGCATAAACATGTCGGAAACTGTCTTTACAGCTTCTATTGTCCCGAAAGTTTCTTCCCTGTCGAGTGTCTCTCCAACGGTTTCAACTTCAATATAAACAATATCGCCCAACTCTTTCTGGGCGAAATCGGTAATGCCGATAAAGGCAATATCGCCCTCCAGGCGCAGCCATTCATGATCCTTGGTGTACTTCAGGTTTTCCGGGATTTTCATAATGCAATGCTTTATTTGATTACAGCGCCAAAATTAATGAATTTATAGAATGAATCAAGCGGTATATAATTTTAGAACCATTCCACAAAATTTGAAGCAATTGACTATTGTGTAAGTGAGAATCGCAGAGATATCCCTCCCTTGGTCGTAGAATTGCGGTATTGATTGGATACGAAGGGGTTATTCACGATCCTGTCGAAGAATAACCTGACTGTCAGGCTCTTGCTGACCATATAATTAATGGATGAATTGATAGAAAAGACCCGCTGACCGGAAGAAACCTGGTCGATGTTCTCATCCACCCGGCGCAGCACAGTCCGGTTATTGCGGATGGAGAAATCAACCTTAATATCGAGATCGCTGGTGATCCTGTTTTTAGTACCTCCCCCACCAATAGAACTGACAGTGAATGAAACATCCTTGATCCGGTAACCCAGCCCGATAATGTATTCATCTGTTGAAAGATCCGTTAACTGCTTGTTGGCCATACTGAAGGTCAGGCTGCGGGATTTCCGGTATTCGAAGCGTGTCAGCAGACTGTTGTTCCATGAAACATCGATTCCCGCCAAAGGTGTAAATTGTTCCTGGATAGTGATTTGTGTAAGATCATACTCCGGGTAATATGAATTTGCATATTCGTATAACTGCGACGGGTGGCCATTGGTTTCAAAATAGTAAAGGTTCGTCTGGTAGGTATTGATAGAATAAACCGACCGGTAAGCATGCGACAAGGTGGCTGTTTTCAAAAACCTGGACAGGAATTTGATCTTCGACAGCCCGTCATATGTTATCCTCCAGTTAGGCAATGGAATTTTAGGGAAATAATCCAGGCCGATTCTATCCGGATCGCGGTTGGTATAAGCGGCCAGGAATGAAGGAATGAGCACATCCTGTGACGTCGGGCCATAACCCACCGGATAATATTGCCCCGTCAGTGAATCGTACACCGTTCCTTGCGAATTGGGGTTATTATCGGATAACCTGTAGGCAATGTCATACCGGTATTCCTTCATTCTCTCAAAAGTCTCGGAAATTGAAGTGTCATAGTTTACATTAAATGCTGTTCCCCAGGTGATATAAGACATACTAAAGCTTCCTGCATCCTTGGGTGCAAAAGAGTTGAAGACGCCATTGGAATCGGCCCTGAAAAATTCAGTGTGATTCTTTGCAAAGGTTCGGTCAGCATTAAGCTCTATTTTTAAGCCAGGTAAAGGCTCGACCGAGAGCCTTGCGTTCAGGTTAGACGTATACTTTGTGGCATAGGCCTGGTTTAACAGCGTATCGAGGGTCAGCCATTCATTTTGCACGGCGGTTGATCGTATATCTTTCTGACTGCCAAAGGCAAAACCCAATCCCGGGGCATTACTGGGCCAGTATACCCCCATGAATTGCGGCGAAGGCAGGAAACCGGGCAGCATAGTTCCCCTGTTCTCGGAGTATGTAGCGGTCCCGCGTTTGACCGCCATGAGCAATTTAAGGAACTCGTCGGCAACAATTTTCAGGTAATTCGGTCTATCGAGGCTGTCTTTCTCTTCAGGAACCGTCTGGGGAGGTACAGTGCCCGGCCGGCCTCCTCCCCGTGCAGCCGTCGCCGGTTTGGATTTCTGATTCAGTTGGTTTAAATAGCCAATCTTATTGTAGAGTTTGACAAAGTCCACATTACCATTTAATTGCAGATTCTGGGAGTTTTCGATAATATTCCCGATACGGCTTTGGATGGACAAAGGCGATGCGACCCAGTTGTACAAGGATGAATAGGAAGCCTGTATCGTTACCCAGTCCATAAATGGCAGTTTATCGATCGGCACCCGGTAGTTAACATCCAGGGATTGCATGTAATTCCGCATATTGCCCCCTTGCCAAAACTGCCTGGCAATATCGATCGTATCATGAGCGGCATGGTCATACCAGGGAGAATTGGGATCTGTTGAACCGGGAGGTTCCAGGAGATAACTATTGGCAATCGCCCTGTACTGCACCGTCAGGCTGGTAGTCAGGTCATATTTCAGATCGTAATTCCTGTTCCAGTCCCATTTCCGGGCATAGGTCGGGCGCAGCAGGATCAAACCGGAACTTTTGTTCCGCATCTTCTGCTCCGTGCTCTCCTTAAACATATCTGTCCTGAAACTGAACTGCTTGGGAAGATAGTAGAAGTTTAAATCCTTTATCAGTTTGAGTGCCTCCGAGTTGGTAATAAATCCAATATTCTGAAACGGTTTAACGTTCTTCGGCATGATGGTATAATTATAAGCCAAACCGCCGGCATGGGTCATTTTACGGTCAAATTCAATGTCGATATTCCGTTGATTGATCACTGAATATGAATAACTTACACTGAAATTCTCCACGTCATAGAACTGGGGCTTCTTTTGGGTTCCGACCCGGTCTTTCCTGACATTGACAAAATTGACATTGAACCTGTCGGTATAATCCTGAACGATTCGCCTGATGGAATCGGCCTGCTCATTCGATTCATAAGTATCCAGTTCATCCTTCAATTTCAGGTCGGGGCTGAGGGGGTCATATTCCGGTGTGGCAACTACCTGGGAATAATCGATATGCATGGGAACCCTGATACCTGACTGCTCGGGGAGAAACTTGCCCAGGTTAAGATCGGCGGCGACATCCCACTGGAATAATGTTTCTCTTTGGGTGTCGTTGATCTTGTGCTCAAGGCTGCCAAAATTAGGGGTGCTGTACATCCCGGAGAAGACCAGTTGCCCGAAATCGGCCAATTGCGTATTCACCCTGAGCAAGCCTGCCCATCCGGTTTTGTCGTTAAAGCCGGTCAATCGCAGTTCATTGATCCAGATCTCAGCACATTTGGTTAGCCCGTCATCCCCATCATCCAGCGATTGCCGCTTCGGATTGCGGATACCCACCATAATGGCCATGACATCGCTGATGGATGGGACACCCAGAACGGTGACCTTGTTCAGCCCGTCATAGGCAACATAGGGAAAATTAATAGAAGCGCTCCCGTCGCCACTGCGTGCCGCCACATCACGGTTCAGCTTAACCTGCACCAGTTTTTCCAGATCGATTTTGAACCGGTTGCCTTCGGGCCAGATCGATTCAGGGTCAGTAGCCGGGGTACCCCAGGGAGTGAAGGTCAGCGGTACCTCATATTCATAATAGTTTTCGGTGAAATCGGCCCCGATCCTGATAAAGACCGTAAGATCGCCATAGTTCATCACGTCCTGTTCCCTTGATTTTTCAGCATGGACAAACATTTCCAGGAAGTTGTACTGGCGGAAGTCAAAGTTGGTCGTCTTATAGGCAGCCCTGGCGTCACCATCGAGAAGGTCGCAAACCTTCAGCACCATGGATTGTTCATTCAGTCTGACCAGCGTAGTGGTGCCAATATTCTGTTCCCTTTCAATTCCCGGGGGAATGACATAAGGAACAGGCTGCCGGCGTCCATTCTCTTCGATATTGACGCTGAAAATATCGAAAGTGGTCTGGCTTTGGATATCATTGGGAATGTATTCGCCCGATGAAAGCAGATCGCCCTTGTATCTTCTCCATTCGCCGCGCACCAGTTCCAGGGTGGCAAAGCGCAGCACAACCGGCTTTTCGAATTCCCGTAAAAACATCCGCATGAACCGGACGGACTTGAAATCACTGATATTTCCGACAACACGGCTGGGCTGGGAGACCGGTATCTTGAACTGGTACCAGGTGACCTCGCCGGCTGTTCCGTTAGGCAGAGGGATACCCCTGGCGGTATATACATCGGAGATAAAATTCTGCCCGATGACCATGTTGTTGGGATCAAGGTTAATCACATACTGGAAATACCTTTCCGCCTCGCTCAGGGTATTGTCCCTGTTGAGGTCTTCTAC
>JAHYJL010000047.1 GCA_019429045.1 Bacteroidales bacterium | reverse complement strand
CAGAAAGGAGGCAACAAAACCCCGCCCCACCCGCTCCGGCTTCTGAGCGCCGAGGTTCTGTCCCACGAAAGACGACAGCGCCATGGCAAAGTTCATCGCCGGCATGGAAGCAAAGGAATCGATCCGGAACGCAACGCTGTAAGCAGCCGTCGCATCAGCGCCAAAACGGTTGACCAGCCAGTACATCGCCAGCATGCTCATGGCGACGAAGGCCTGCTGGAAACCGACCGGGAAACCGATCCTGACGCTCTTATTCATGATCAATTTATCAAATTCATACCTTCTCCAGCTCACATTGATAACCTCATGTTTTCGGTTCAGGTAGATAACGGCCAAAAAGAAAGCCACAGCCTGTGAAATAATGGTGGCCACCGCGACGCCTTTAACACCCCAGTTAAGTCCTATAACAAAGAACAAGTCCAGTACAATGTTCAGAATAGTTGAAATAATCAGGAAATACAATGGAGTCTTTGAATCCCCCAGTCCTCTCAGCACTGCGTTGATACTGTTAAATCCAAAGAAGAAAACTGCTCCGAGCAGGTAAACATTAAAATATTCTATGGCTTGCGGCATGATTTCCTCCGGTAATCCCGTCAGCCGGAAAACAGGCCCGCTGAGAAGAATTCCCGCCAGCATTACCACAATTGAAGCAAAAAACATAATGATAAACAACGTATCGATCGTCCGTTTCACATTGTGGATGTCCTTGGCCCCGAAATACTGGGCGATGATGATTGTGGCGCCAATGGCTATGCCCACCACAAGTGATACCAGCATGAAGATGAAGGGGAAGGAGGCGCCAACGGCTGCAAGCGCTTCTTTTCCAATATAATTTCCGACAATAATACTGTCGACTATATGATACAACTGGTGAAAAACATTGCCCAGCAACATGGGCAAAGCAAAATGAAAAATCAGTTTACTCTCGTTTCCGACGCTGAGATCCTTCATGATACTGATGAAACGTTTAAGACGGATGATAGTTCAGGAGCCGCAAAAATAGTATAATTCCGGCATATTTGTTGTACTTTTGCAAACGGCCGGCGGTCTGCTCTGTCGCCTCCGCACTGCGGGGGAGGAAAGTCGGGACAACACAGGGCGCCATACTTCCTAACGGGAAGGCTTGTCCCCGCGCAAGCGGGGACCTGACAGCAAGTGCCACAGAAAATAACCGTCCCGATTAAATCGGGATAAGGGTGAAAACGTGGGGTAAGAGCCCACGGCTCATCGTGGTGACACGGTGCGCGGGTAAACCTTATGGGTTGCAAGGCCAAATATGTCCCGGTCAGGATAAATGTTTCCAGAAAACAGTTATCCTCATCGCGCTGCCCGCGCGAATTCCATTAAAGGGAAGCCGGAACGGGTAGGCTGCCAGAGCCCGGCGGTGACGACGGGCCCAGATAAATGGCAGAGGGGGTTTTGGTGGGCCGTAGCGGCGTAACATGTTACGCCGCTACAATGGCCCACCAAAACCCCACAGAATCCTGCTTACAGGGCTGCCGGCCAGGCATTTACAAGGGCCGCTTCGGGATAACCGGACCGGCCCTTTCCATCTGCCTCTTTTTAACAAAATCATGACAATAACCTGAGCAATATGCCGTTTGATTAAGAACCGTTTGTTAATAAGTTCACCCTTATAAAACCTTGCCTATCGCCTGATTTTCTACCTTTGAAAACCTTGTAGTGCGAATTAACAAAGTGTTCTGACCTGATGAGGATTTTATTTGCAACCCTTCTGTTTATTGCTTTGCAATTCCAGGCTTTCAGCCAGGAAAGTGCAATATATCAGCAACCCGGCCTCGACCAGCGACTGGCCGAAGACCTATTCTGGAATAAACATTTCGGCGTTGCCCGGCAGCTTTTTTCCGAGATATCGGAAATCCCCGAGCCCGAAATCCAATCTGACGCAATCTTTTTCGAAGCCATCAGCGCTGCCGAACTGACACATGCCGATGCACCGGCCAGGATTAGGAACTTCATCGAAGAATACCCTGAACATGCGCTGGCCGGAGAAGCCAACCTCTACCTTGGAAAACTCTATTTCAGGGAAAACAAGTTCAAAGACGCCATCCGGGCATTTCAGGGCGTTGAGATCAGCAGCCTCAGCAGGGCAAGCCGGGAAGAACTGTTCTTCATGATTGGCTATGCCCAGCTTAGATCCGGCGAACCTGCCACAGCGAAATCATACTTCCAGCGTGTCACTGCGCAGAATGCAGCCTACTACAGCCAGGCCAGGTATTACCTGGCCCACATCGACTACCTGCAGGGCAATTACAAGCAGGCGCTTGGTGTGTTTGAACAGATCGAAAACGATCGCAGGTACCAGAAGATCATCCCCCTGTATAAAATACAGATCTATCATTATCTCGGTGAATTCGACAAGGTAATGTCTATGGGCCCGGGACTTTTCGAGTCCTCTTCCACAATAAACAAGCCGGAAATTGCCCGTATCACGGGAAATGCCTTCTTCCAGGCAAAAGATTATGTCCAGGCCGCCAACTACCTCGGTTTGTACGAACGGACCAATAGAAGATCCCTTAGCCGGGAAGATCAATACCTGATCGGTTTTGTCAAGTATAAGGCTGGTGAGTATAAAGATGCCATCGGTAATTTCCAGCAAGCCATCCGGCAGAATGACGAGTTGTCGCAGAATGCTTACTATTACCTGGGAATTTGTTACAATGAAACCGGCCAGAAAATATATGCCGGCAATGCCTTCCTGGCAGCTTATAAGGCGGGATTCGACAAACAGATCTCCGAAGAGGCGCTTTTCAACTATATCAAAATTACACTGGAATCGCCGTTTAACCCTTATAACGAAGCCATCACACTGCTTGAGAATTACCTGAGGGCTAACCCCGGCTCCGTTCGTTCTGACGAGGGTTACGACTATTTGTCGCAACTGTACCTTTCTTCAAGAAATTACAGGCAGGCCCTGGAATCCATCGAAGCGATCGAAAGAAAGAACCCACGGTTGCAGGCTGCTTATCAAAAAATCCTCTTTTACCGGGCCGCCGAGCTGTTCAACCTGAACGACCTGCAAGGCTCCCTCGATCTTTATAAAAAAGCTGCGGAACTAAACCATGATGACATGATCCGGAACGATGCCCTATACTGGAGCGGTGAAATATCCTACCGGCAAAATAACCTGGCAGCCGCCATCAAATATTATAAAGACTTCCTGAATTCGAGTCAAGCCAGGCGTTCTGCTGAATATGCAAACGCATTTTACAGCCTCGGCTATGTCCATTTCAACCGCAAGGAACATGGCGAAGCGATCACACAATTCAACAAATACCTTGAGGTTAGCCAGGGTAAAGACAGGAAACTGGCTTCGGATTCCTACCTGAGACTTGGTGATGCTTATTTTGCTTCCAAGCAATACGACAGGGCCATCTCCAATTATGATAAAGTCATAGCTTCCAAAGAAAGCGCCATGGATTATGCCCTTTACTATAAATCACTTTCCGAAGGTGCAAAGGGAAATTATAGCCGGAAAATAGAGGTACTGAAGATCCTGGTAAATAATTACCCGAAATCAGGTTATGTCGATGAAGCCTACTACGAAACCGCCCTTGCCTATATTCTACTGAATCAGGAGAGCCAGGCGCTGGTTTATTTTGATAAACTGATCCAGGCTTTCCCAACCAACACGAAAAGCATCCAGGCCTGGCTCCGGAAAGGGTTCATCTACTTTAACCGGAGCGATTACACCCAGGCTATCAACTCTTTTAAGACCGTTGTGGACAGGTTCCCCGGCACCAAGGAATCGCAGGAGGCGCTGGCTGCCCTGAAGAATATCTATATGGAAATGGGTCAGATTGACCAGTATTTCGCCTATGTCAGAAACATACCATTCGCGGCGGTGGACATCACCGAAGAAGACTCGCTGAACTTTGCCGTGGCGGAGAATTTCTATATGCAGAACCGTTGCGACCAGGCGATCGGGGCTTTTCAGCGTTACCTCGACAAATTCCACGACGGCGCTTATTCGCCGAATGCATTGTTTTACCAGGCGGAGTGCTACATGAAAACCAACCAGAAGCAGAAAGCGGTAGAAGGTTTTAAAAAAGTGGCGCAAAAACCCATATCCCGGTTTACCGAAGCTGCCCTGGCCACCGCATCCGGGATGGAATTCTCAGCCCGGAATTACCAGGAGGCCTTGCCGCTTTTCGAACAGTTAGAAATGGTGGCGGAGGATCCGGCCCATCAGCAGGCAGCGCTGGCAGGGCAGATGAGATGTCATTATCAGCTTAAAGATATCTCAGCCGCTGCCGGAGCGGCCAACCGCCTGCTTTCAACCGGCAGGGCCACGCAGGACCAGACCACAGAGGCACATTTCATCATTGGCTTGCATTATCTTTCACAAAACGATCTGACAGCTGCCGAATCGGAACTGCTCATCCCTGCCAGGCTGAAGGGGACAGAAATGGGAGCTGAGGCAAGTTATCACCTGGCATGGATCGCATTTACTAAAGGGCGAAAGGCAGAATCGGAAGAAAAGATCTACGCCCTGGCCGAAGATTTCGCAGCGTCCGATTACTGGGTTGCCAAGGGCTTCATCCTGCTGGCCGACATCTATGCACAGGACGGAAACACTTTCCAGGCCAGGGAAACGCTGCAGAGCGTGATTGATAATTATGTAGGGCCTGAATTGGGAGAAGTAGCCCGGGAAAAATTAAGAAGATTGGGTAATTAGTTAAATATCCGATTGTTATGAGAATGAAACCAAAGATTGAATATATTATGATTCGGAACGTAATGTTCTTTACGGCGATTTTTTTCGTTACAGCTGGCAGCCAATATACTCACGGGCAAGGACGTAATGAAGAGGTGACCATCATCGCCCCATATATACCCAGTATCGGAGAGGCCGCACGGATCCCGTTTCGGCCGGAAATTTCCGTACCGGATGCTACCTCTCCAACCTTTGATTACGATTATATCACCAAGAGCGTGGAAACCCGACTGGAACTTGATGCGGTGGATCCGGTAAGGTTCAGCGACAGCCGTCAGGAAGACCTGCTCAGGAATTATGCAAAGGTCGGTTTCGGTAACTACTGGACACCTTATGTTGAATTCCTGGCCAGCAATCTGCAGTCGGAAAAATACCTGGTCGGCGCCAGGCTGCGGCACCATTCCTCACAGGGCGGTACTAAAGGCTATGGGCCCAACAATTTCAGCCATAACATGGCTTCGGTGTTCGGAAAGACATTCCTGAAAAACCATACCCTTTCGGGGAACCTGTCTTATAACCGCGACGTGGTGCATTTTTATGGATACCAGGTCGACAACTTCCCGGAACTGGAAATAAACAAAGATGACATCCGGCAACGTTTCCAACATGTGAAGGCGATGATTGATTTCGCAAGTAACTATACAACAGCTTACAAACTGGATCATCAATTCCGTCTTGAATACGACTACTTATCCGACTATTATCAAACCAGGGAATCACATATAACCTTCATGACAGGCCTTAACAAGGGATTTGATACCCGGCGGAGAGACTTTGAACACTCCTTCGGTATTGATATCAAGCTGGATTATATGAATTATAAGGACACTCTGAAGGACTTCAATCCGCTTTACATTGAGTTTATACCGTTATATAAGTTCAGCACTGGTCAATATTCATTCAGGGCAGGGCTCCATGTCGACATTGTTACCAAACCATCACCTGAGGATAATGGCCTTACTATCGGAGCCTTTCCGATACTGGGTGCCGAGATCGAAATCCTGGAAGATAAATTGAAGGTATTTGCCGACTTATCGGGCGAGCTGACCGTTAATTCATTCACAAATTTAGCTTATGAAAACCCGTTCATCATTTCCACCCCCGAATTGCGCAGCACGAGCGAACATATCAAGCTAAAAGGTGGAATTACCGGGAATGCCGGCGGATTGAATTACCTGGCACAAGCCTCTTATGCCCGTATATCCAATATGCCGTTTTTCGTCAACGACATGACAATTGAATTAAACAACAGGTTCCAGGTGATTTATGATGATTTAAACCTGCTGGACATCAAGGCATCGCTTGGTTACGCTCGTATCAATAACCTGTTGGCCAGGCTTACGGCAACCTATTATATCTATATTCCTGATAATGAGGAGAAAGCCTGGCATATGCCCAACTTTGAAGTCAGCCTTGATGCAGCTTACAAGTTAAAGGAAAAATACATTTTCAGGACCTCCATGCTTCTATTGGGCACTCGTTATGCACAAACTATCGAAGAAACTGCTGTTGTCCCGGTGAAGATGGGCACTGCATTTGACCTGAGTGTTGGATTCGAATACCGGATCAACAGGATGATCAGCGCTTTCATTGATGGAAATAACCTTTTAAATCAGTCATACCAGCGCTGGTATAATTACCCCGTGCAGGGGGTCCAGGTGATGCTGGGTGCGAAAATTTCCTTCTGAAAAAAGCATTCACTCTTTGAACAGCATTTTGTTAATAAAATGCTTGATTTTATTGATGTTTTCTGCGTTTTTCTCAGGTAAAATCCGTAAATTTGTACACTTATTTTATTTGATGTAACTGATTGATTATGACTGCTGAAGAAAAATTATTACAAGCACAGGAATATACAGCTGACAATATACAGGTTTTAGAGGGTTTGGAGGCGGTTCGCCTGCGGCCGGCCATGTACATTGGCGACATAAGCGAGCGGGGATTGCACCACTTGGTACACGAGGTAATTGACAACTCGATCGATGAAGCCCTGGGTGGCTATTGCGACCGGATTGACCTGACTATCCACGAAGACAACTCAATTACCGTACTTGACAATGGTCGTGGTATCCCTACAGGACTTCACGAAAAAGAGAACCGGTCGGCGCTGGAGGTGGTCATGACCGTTCTGCACGCCGGCGGAAAATTCGATAAAGGCTCCTATAAGGTTTCAGGTGGTTTACACGGGGTCGGTGTCTCATGCGTCAATGCTTTATCAAAAAAGCTGGTGGCGAAAGTCTTCCGCGAAGGCAAAATATTCGTCCAGGAATACGCTTATGGCAACCCGGTCCACGAGGTGAAAATTATCGGCACTTCGGATAATAATGGTACTGAGATAACCTTTACACCTGACGACGGCATCTTTATCACCACAACTTATAATTACGATCTGCTGGCCACAAGGCTGAAAGAGTTGGCATTCCTGAACAAAAGCCTCACGCTGAGCATTGTCGATAAGCGGCAGCAGAAAGAAGATGGTTCATACCTGTCTGCTACCTATCGCTCGCAGAATGGCCTGACCGATTTTATCAAATACCTCGATATCAACCGGGAAGCCCTGATGCCTGATCCCATCACGATCGAAGGGGAAAAAAGCAGTATCCCGATGGAAATTTCCCTGCAATACAATACATCTTTCGCGGAGAATATCCACTCATACGTCAACAATATCAATACCCATGAAGGAGGCACACACCTGGCGGGCTTCAGGAGGGGACTGACCCGGACCCTGAAAACCTACGCCGAAAAAGCCGGTTTCCTCGCCAAACTGAAATTTGATATCAACGGCGATGATTTCAGGGAGGGAATGACAGCCATAATATCCGTTAAAGTGGCTGAGCCGCAGTTTGAAGGCCAGACCAAGACAAAACTGGGAAACACCGAAGTGATGGGAGCGGTCGACCAGCTGGTATCGGAACACCTGACCAATTTCCTGGAAGAGAACCCGAAGATTGCGCGCACAATCGTCGATAAGGTGATCCTGGCTGCAACGGCCAGGCATGCCGCCCGCAAGGCAAGGGAACTGGTGCAGCGCAAAAATGTCCTTACAGGCTCGGGATTACCCGGCAAATTATCAGACTGCTCCGAGAGAGACCCGGGTAAATCGGAGATCTACCTCGTCGAGGGTGACTCCGCCGGCGGTACGGCCAAGCAGGGCCGCGACCGGAGCTTCCAGGCTATCCTGCCCCTGCGCGGAAAGATACTGAACGTGGAAAAAGCCATGCAGCATAAGATCTTCGATAATGAAGAAATTAAAAACATCTTCACGGCGCTGGGCGTCAGCATAGGCACTGAAGAGGATAGCAAGGCGCTGAACATCGACAGGCTCCGCTATCACAAGATCATCATCATGACCGATGCAGATGTGGACGGCAGTCACATTGCAACCCTGATCCTCACCTTCTTCTTCCGTTATATGAATGAACTGATCGAACAGGGATACGTATACATTGCCACCCCGCCGCTCTACCTCATCAAAAGCGGGAAAAACCAGCGTTATTGCTGGACGGAAGAAGAGCGTGAAGCAACCGTGAAAGAGTTCTCATCCATTGGCAGTGAGAGGAACATACATATCCAGCGGTACAAAGGGCTTGGTGAAATGAACGCGGAACAGCTCTGGGAAACCACCATGAACCCGGCTTTCCGGACACTCCGTCAGGTCACCATCGAAAACGGCACCGAAGCCGACCGCGTCTTCTCCATGCTCATGGGCGACGATGTCCCCCCCAGACGGGAATTCATCGAAACGCACGCCAAATACGCCAATATAGACGCGTAAAAAAAAACAACCCCGACGGAGTCGGGGCTGCTTTTGCCAAGTCTTACTAGTTTGAGGTGAGATGAAAACTTTTGAAGAAAAGTAAACCAATTTAACCAAACCTTCAAAAGTTCCTTGAGTAGGAAATAATTAACCAATTAATCCGAGATAAAAGTATGCCTTATCACTCACCTAAAGCAAATAAAAAAAGTTAACGGTCATTTTGGGTCAGTTTACGGCAACAACACCACTCTGACCCCGGGCGTAAAAAAATTGCAACCCCTTGCTATTATTGATATACCAGTATATCAGGAATATAGACGATTGAATATAGTAGCCTGCCATGGGTGAGTTTTTTCCCGCCACGGTTCCTTGTTTTGCTGGAACCACTCGCGGTTGTTGTTTTCCTTCAGCGAGGTCAGAAAGTTCAGTATCGATTCATTCATGATCATTTTTCAACAAAATTATCATTTTTTGGTAAGGTCACCGGGTATATATTGGGAGAAAAGGGGATTAATAGGAGAAGCTAGAATATAGAATTTAGAATCTATAATTTACTTATGGTGTTGAAACAATACATTTTAACGATCCTGCTTGCAGCAAATATTTGTACTATTGGGCAGGAGAGGCCGGTGGGGGCCGGCAGCGCAGGGATGGGGGGATCGTCGGTGATGCTGGAGGACCTGTGGGCAGCGATTAACAACCCGGCGGGGATGGCGGGGCGAAGCTATGTTTCGCTGGGAACCAGCCTGGAGCAGCGCTATTTCATGAAGGAACTGAGCAATTACACGCTGGCGGCGGCTGTTCCGGCTGCAAACGGCTGCTTCGGCCTGGGGGCGGTCTTTACAGGATATGCTTCCTGGATCGACCAAAGGATGATCGTCGGTTACGGAAGGAAGTTTGGGCAAAGGTTAATGACAGGCATCAACCTGGTTTATATTTATCAGAAGGCAGGAGACGAATCACCGGCCATGCACCAGGTAAGCTATAAGATCGGCGCTATTGTCAATTTATCGGACCGGGTCAGCCTCGGTTTTGCCACCTTCAACCCGTTTGGATTCTATTATAAGAGTAAACCATACGCTACCCTGCCCGGCAACATCAGGCTGGGAATGGCATACCGGTATTCCCGGGAATTTCTCCTGACAGTCGAAGTCGAAAAAGAGATGGAGCATTCACCGATCATCATGACCGGATGCGAAATTACTTTCAAAGAACTGATGTTCATCCGCTTAGGGATCAGGGCTTTACCGGTGCAGTATTCCTTCGGCACCGGGGTACGCTACCATCGTTTCCTGCTCGAATTCTCATCCTGGTACCATCAGTATTTGGGCTTTACGCCCCAGGTTTCCATTCAATATGACATCCGCTGATCATGAAGCCATACAAATATCATCTTTTAAAATACAAACATTTATTGTTAGCCAGCTTATTGCTGCTAATATCAAGTATCATATACAGCCAGTCAGAGCAACGGCAAACGATTGTATTCGAGGATTATGTCAGCGAACTGGTGCAGTCGGAAGATGAATACCTCTCAATGGTCGAAGAATGGCGGGAATTGATAGACCACTGGCTTGAGAATCCGCTGCATATCAACTCGGAGGAGGCCGACCTGCTGTTCGAGGCCAGGCTGATCAGCCGTTATCAGCTAAGCAAGCTCAAAGAATACCGGCTGAAATACGGTGATATGCTTTCGGTTTATGAACTTGCCTTTGTGGATGGCTGGGATAACAAGACTACCGCCAGGGTGATGCCACTGGTGTCGGTCATTTACCGGGAAAAGCCAGGTTATAAAAAGATTCGCCGGAGGCCGGTCCGCCAGCAGATTGTCTTAAAAACAGCCTTCACGCCGGAAAAAAAGAGCGGTTACCTTGAAAAAACGGATGCCAATGGCATGACAAAGCCGCCCGACTACGTCGGATCACCGCTCCGGCTTTCACTTCGGTATGATATCGACTACCGGAAGAGGTACCAGGCAGGCATCCGGATGGAAAAAGATCCGGGGGAGCCTTACCTGGTCACCTCACAGCACGGTATCCTGCAGGGAGTCAAAACCCCTGATCATCTTTCGGGGTTCATCCAAATCAATCGTATAGGGCCGGTCCAGCAACTGATACTGGGTGATTACCGTATCAGCTTCGGTTTCGGGATTAACCTGGCGGCAGGCCAGTACGGTGCATTGAGCGGCAGCGGGCCGGTCAGCCTGGCCCACCGGATCAGGCCGAACACCTCCCTCGGGGAGAGCGGTTTTATGCGCGGTATCGCCATGAATGTCAAACTCAGCCGCTTCACCATTACACTATTCGGGTCCAACCTGCGGCTTGACGGTACATCGCCGGTCATCGACACCACTTCAGGGAAAGTGATCTCTTTTTCATCTCTGGATGAATCGGGGATGCACCGGACAGGTGCACAACTGGACAGGCGAAAGGCGATCCGGGGGGATTTACTGGGAGGCCATCTGGTGTATGGTAACAACTGGCTGAAGGCCGGCGTTATTGCCCATTACAAGCAATTCGACGCGGAGGTCAGAAAAAGCACCCGCCCCTATTCGAAGTATTATTTCGCAAGCCGTTCAAACCTGGTGGCAGGCATGGCAATGGCCATCTGGCTGAAAAAATGGCAATGGTTTTCCGAATTTTCGATGAGCAGGAACAAAGGATGGGCTTTGTTATCGGGATTAAATTTCACTCCTGTGACAGGCGCAAACATCAGTTTGGTTTACAGGAATTTCGATATCAAATATCAAAACTGGCACGGGATGGGGTTTATCTCCCAAAGCAGGAACAACAACGAAAAAGGGTTACGGGCAAAGCTCCGCCTCGAGCTTCCGCACAGGTGGAATATCGAAGCCCTGGCTGACTTCTCCCACTCTCCCTGGATCCGGTACAACCTGGACCTGCCCACCAGCCAATTCATGGCGCTGGGAAGGGTAGATAAAAACTGGCGCAGCCAGGGAACGCTCATTTTTTCCGTCAAATATTTGCGGAAGACGGTCGAAATCCCGGATGACTTCACCATGATCGCCCGGGCGGGCCATTCCGGGCAGTTCAGGATAAGGCTGGAAGGGCGATATGAGGTAATCCCGGGTGTTGCGATGAAAACGAGGATAGAAAGCAATATGGTATGGTTGCCGGGCAGGGATTACCAGCCCGCCTGGCTGCTCTTCCAGGATATCGCTTTCACGCCATTGATCAAGGGATACCGGGCCTGGTTCAGGGTATGCTACTTTGAGGCAATGGATTACGACAGCCGCCTGTATGCCTATGAGAACGATGTGCTTTACGATTTCACTTCATTCATGTATTACGGCAAAGGGATACGGGGAATACTGATGCTTTCCTGGTCGCCCCTGGCGTGGATCGACACCTGGGTCAGGTTCTCCACTGTATTATATTCCGACCGTAAAGTGGGATCGGGATCGGAGCAGATCGACGGGAACAGGATGAACGAGCTGGAATTCCAGGTAAGGATAAAGATCCCGGGTTAGTGTAATTTTTCGCGTTTCAGCAGGTATGGCAGGAGCACCTGTTCGAAACCAGCATTGATATCGGCTTCGACAAAGTCGATGCGGTACTGGCCGCATTTCAGCTTCAATTCGCTTTTGAAGGCATTGACGGCACGGCTGTAATCGGCTTTGACCTCCAGCGGGTTCACCTTGATCTGGTGTCCGCTCTCCATATCGATAAAGCGATACGGACGGTTTTCAAACTCAAAATCAAGCTCCTGGCGCTTATCTACGACATGAAACAGGATCACCTCATGTTTGTTGTGACGAAGATGCTGCAGGGCTGAAAAGAGTTCCTCGCTATTGCCATGGTTCTGGAACATATCGGAAAAGATAACCACCAGCGAGCGTTTGTGGATGGTATCGGCGATATGGTGCAGTGCTTCCGCGGCCAGGGTGTTTCTGCGCACCTCGGCGCCGATAGGCGGAAGCATCTTTTCCAGTTCTGAATAAAGATATTTAAAATGCACCGAGCTCGATTTGGCAGCAGAGCCAAACTCTATCTGTTCCGAAAACACATTGAGGCCCACTGCATCGCGCTGGCGGCGCAGCAGGTTCATAATGGCCGCCGCGGCGTAAATGGAAAAAGTTATCTTATTAGGTTGGTCGATAGAGAGTTTTTCCAGAACCGGGAAATACATAGAGGAAGAATTATCGATCACCAGGTGGCAACGCAGGTTGGTCTCCTCCTCGAAACGCTTGACAAAGAGCTTATCGGTCCGGCCGAACAACTTCCAGTCGATATGCTTTATCGACTCACCGGAGTTGTAAAGCCTGTGTTCGGCGAATTCGACCGAGAAACCGTGGAAGGGGCTCTTGTGCAGCCCGACGATAAAACCTTCCACGACCTGCCTGGCAAGGAATTCCAGCGAACCGAACTGCTGCAGCCGGTTATGATCAATGGAATAGCTCAAATTGAAATGCTATAAATGTCCCTGCAGTTTCCCGACAATCACCTGCTTGGCTACAGCGCCGACCTGTTTGTCTACGACGTTGCCATTCTTAAAGAAAAGAAGCGTTGGGATGTTCCGGATCCCGAACTTGCGGGTAACCTCCGGGTTGTGATCTACATTGAGTTTGCCGACCACCACTTTCCCGGTATATTCACGCCCGATCTCTTCGACCACCGGACCGACCATGCGGCAGGGGCCGCACCATTCCGCCCAAAAGTCAAGAATAACGGGTTTATCTGAATTCAATACCAGTTCCTGAAAATTTGCATCTGTTATCTCTAAAGCCATCTTGAAATTATTTTAGTTAAAAAATCAGAGCGCAAAATTACATAAAATTGCCGTTGGAAACCCGGCGTTTGATTATTTCAACCGCCCGGATGAAATCCGTTCAGCTTGTATTCGACATTGTCCATGCCCGAAATGGCACGGATGAACCCGGACGGATTGACCCGCAACTTACGGGGAGTGAGATCCAGCAAATATCCTTCTTCCATGTCCTTCACCTTGAATTTCAATTCACATTCCCCGGGATGTTCCCGGATGTGCATTTTTATCTGCTTGACAAGTTCGTCGTTAATATTCTCCAGCTCAAAGGATATGCTCACCGACTTGCAGTATCTTTCCATAGATTCTGCCAGCAGCAGCATGTTCCGCACCCGGACATCGAGGCGGTTATTCTTCCGGTTGGCCTCCACCCTGGCATGGATCAGTACATAGGTGCCTTCCACCAGCAGGTGCTTATAGCGCATGAACTCATCCGAGAATATGCTCAGCCGGAAAGTATCGGTAAAATCCTCCAGTTCAAAATGCGCATACTGGCTGCCCATTTTTGACGTGCGGACTTCTGCGGAATTGATCACCCCGGCAAAAGAAACGGCCTTATTTTCAAATTTCGACAGACCGCCGTTGAGCATCTGGAAATTCACGTTGCAAAAAGCATCGATTTCCGCCCTGTATTCGTCCAGCGGATGCCCGGAAATATAAAATCCGGTCACCTCCCGTTCATATTTCAGTTGCTGATGCTTGGACCATTGTGGGAAATCGGGCACCTTCGGGTCGGGAAGATCGATGGCCATGCTGTCGCCAAAAAGAGAGTGCTGGGAAGCTTGTTGTTTTTCCTGGAAAAGCGCGGCATGACGCATCACCTTTTCGAGGAAGATGGGGTCGTCGGTGTTTTCCTGGTGGAAATACTGGGCGCGGTGGACCCCTTCGAAGCTGTCGAACGCGCCCGCCTTGGCCAGCGCCTCCATCGCCCGTTTGTTGACGGCCCGCAGGTTGATGCGTTTGGTAAAATCGAAAATGTTCCGGAACGGGCCGTTCTTTTCCCGCTCTTCGATGATGGCATTGACCGCTGATTCCCCAATCCCTTTGATCGCCGCCATACCGAACCGGATCTCGCCCTTTTTATTAACCACAAAATGCAGATCGCTTTCGTTCACATCGGGACCCAGCACCGGGATGTTCAGGTGCTTGCACTCATCGATGAAGAAGGTGATCTTCTTGATCTCGGTCAGGTTCCTGCTGAGCACCGCCGCCATGAACTCCGCGGGATAATGCGCTTTCAGATAGGCCATACGGAAAGAAACAACGGCATAGCAGGTGGAGTGCGACTTATTGAACGCATAATTGGCAAAAGCTTCCCAGTCGTGCCAGATCTTTTCGATCAGCTCCGGCGGGTAGCCGTTCTGTTGTGCCCCTTCAAGAAATCTGGCCTTCTCTTTGTCGATCTCCTCTTTTTTCTTTTTGCCCATCCCTTTCCGCAGTGAATCGGCCTGGCCCCTGGTAAATCCTGCGAGTTTCTGGGAAAGGAGCATCACCTGTTCCTGGTACACTGTGATGCCATAGGTCTCTTTGAGGATATCCTCCATTTCCGGGATGAGGTACTCGATCTTCTCCTTGCCGTGTTTGCGCCGGATGTAGTTGGGGATATATTCCATCGGTCCGGGGCGGTACAGGGCGTTCATGGCGATGAGGTCCTCGAACCGGTTGGGTTTGAGGTCGCGCAGGTGTTTCTTCATCCCTTCCGATTCGAACTGAAAGATGCCGTTCGTGTCGCCGCGGGAGTAAATCCTAAAAGTATCGGGGTCATCAAACGGGATCGCCTCGATATCAATGGTCTTTCCTTTTGATTTTTTGATATTATCCAGGGCATCCTTGATGATCGAAAGGGTCTTCAGCCCTAAGAAATCCATCTTCAGCATGCCGGCGCCTTCGATCTGGGAGCCGTCATACTGGGTGGCCAGCATATCCGATTCCTTGGTGATGCTCAGCGGGATCAAATCGATCAGGTCATTTTTGCCGATGATGACACCGCATGCGTGGGTGCCGGTATTGCGTATCTGCCCCTCTATCCTTTCCGCTCCCTGCAGGGTTTCCTGCACCAGCGGGTCGCCCTGTTTTCGCTCCCGGAGCAGGTCGGGCGATTCGACATAGGCTTTGCGGAATGTCGTCCCCACTCTTGTCGGCACCAGCTTCGAGAGCCTGTCCGATTCATTGAGCGGCAGTTGTTTTACGCGGGCAATATCGCGGATAGCGCCGCGCGGCGCCATCCTGCCGAAGGTGATCACCTGGGCCACCCGGCCGGCTCCGTATTTTTCCACCACCCATTTCAGCACCCGGTCCCGGCCGTCTTCGTCGAAATCTATATCGATATCGGGGAGAGTTTTCCTCTCGGGATTGAGAAAGCGCTCGAAGAGCAGGTTGAACTGCAAAGGGTCCACCTCGGTGATATGCAGGCAGTAGGCCACCACGGAGCCAGCCACCGATCCCCTGCCCGGTCCGACCGACACATCCATCCGCCGGGCCTGGTCCAGGATATCCTGGACAATGAGAAAATAGCCCGGGTATCCCATCCGCTGGATTGTCTCCAGCTCAAAATCGATCCTTTCCCTGATTTCAGGTGTAATCTCGCCATACCGTTGCTCCGCTCCCTTGTAGGTCACATGCCTTAAATAGACATTCGCATCGCTGAAATCCTCCGGAATAGGGAAATCGGGCATCAGGGGTGGCCTTTTCAACAGGTAAGTTTCCACTTTATCGACGATCTCAGCGATATTTTCCGCCACTTCCGGCAGATCGTGGAAGAGCTCCAGCATCTCCTCACCGCTTTTCAGGTAAAACTCATGATTGGGGAAGCCGAAGCGGTGCCCCCTGCCCTTCCCTACCGGCGTTGCCTGGTACTCATTCATTTGCAGGCAGATCAGCATATCATGGACATCGGCGTCTTCTTTCTCAAGATAGTACACATTGTTGGCGGCGATGATCTTTACCCCGTATTTCCGGGCCAGTTGTAATAAAATTTTATTGACATGCTCCTCCTCGGGAAGTCCGTGCCGGTTGAGCTGCACATAGAAATCATGGCCAAAGAGATCGTGCCAGTAGCGGAAGGCTTCTTCCGCCTGTGTCTCCCCCACGTTCAGGATCAGGTCGGGTATTTCCGAGCGGAGCGCACCGGTGGAGGCGATCAACCCCTCACGGTGCTGTTCGATCAGGGTTTTGTCGATGCGCGGCACGCCGTCGTAAAAGCCTTCCAGGTACCCCAGCGAGGAGAGGCGGGAGAGGTTCTGGTAGCCTTCCGGGTTTTTGGCCAGCAGCACCTGGTGATGGCGTATATCGGGATTTTCCTTGGTGAATTTCTTGCGCGTCCGTTCCAGTGCGACATAAAACTCGCAGCCGACGATGGGTTTGATGTTGTTTTTCAGGGCTTCATTGATGAAGGAATAGGCCCCGAAGAGGTTGCCATGGTCGGTCAGGGCAATCGCCTGCATTTTCAGTCCCACCGCTTTTTTGATCAGCTCTTTCACATCGGCGGTAGCCTGGAGGATGGAGTATTGGGAGTGGACGTGGAGATGGGTGAAGGTGGTTTCGGGTTTCTTGTTTCTTGTTTCTTGTTTCTGGTTCCGAGTTTCTGGTTCCGGGTTCCGGGTTCCGGGTTTCGGGTTCCGGGTTTCGGGTTCCGATGTGTTGAAGTTTCGGATCTGGATTTTTTCAGATGAGATGGGATCGGGATGGTTCTGAATGAATTGGATGATGGTTTCTTCGGGCAGTCCCATCTTTTTGGCGGGGATGATGCCAATGCGGAGCATTTCGAGGAAGCAGCGGGCGTTGGCCACGACGTCGGCGGCGGCGTTGTGCGCTTCGGGGAAGTTCTCGCCGAACAGTTTCAGGTGCAGTTCGCCCAGGGTGGGCCATTTGAAGCCGCCGCCCCGTCCGCCTGGCAGAGCGCAATAATCGACCGATTCGGTCTTGGTGCAAAGGATCGTCTTGCCTTCCAGCAGGTTATCCATCCCGCAGCGGAGAAATTCCGCGCCGATGATATGCAGATCGAAGTCGATGTTATGGCCGATGATGACGTCGGCTTTCTGCAGCGCCGCGGCAAACTGAAGCAGTACCGCCTGCAGGTCTTCTCCCTGCTGTTGTGCCACCTCCGTGGTGATGCCATGCACCTTGGCGGCGTTGTAAGGGATCGTGAAATGATCGGGCTTGACAAGGAAATCTTTGGCTTCCAGCAGTTTGCCACCTGCATCGTGCAATTGCCAGGCCAGTTGCACCACCCGAGGCCAGTTCTCCAGGTCTGTCACAGGCGCCTCAAAATTCCGCGGCAGGCCGGTGGTTTCGGTATCGTAAATTAAAAACATCTGATTGGATGAGGTTTAGCTTTTCATTTCAGCACCCGCTAAAAATAGGCATAATGAGGCGGATGAGAGGGAGATGTTAATAAAAAATTGGAAGAAAGAAAAAATGTCAAATTTTCATCCTTTACTATTGACAAACACTAAAATACTATTTTTCCAAAATTCCTTTGTTTGTTGATTTATAAGAAGTTACAACCGGTGTTTTTGTTACACTGTATTTTATAACTGCCTCATTATCAGCAATACTATTTTCTCCCGAGCTATCATTGTGTCAT